>NZ_JBNPJT010000020.1:0-84886 GCF_050312595.1 Pseudomonas sp. UM16
TATGCCGAGCTGGCTTCCAAGGCGGCTTTTTATGCTCAAAATGGCATCGGGGTCGTAGCTGGTGTCATGCAGGTTGAAGTTGGAATCGCGATTATAGGGTCATCAGCCGGTTTTGCAGCACCAGTAGGTGGAGTTTTTATCGCTCACGGCGTTAATAATATTTATGAAGGGGGGCTGAACATTTACCAAGGTCCGAATGTTGAAGCGGCAAGGGGGCCAGTTAGACGTGTTTATCAAGACTTATTTAAAGATGAATACACAGGGGATATGGTGTATGGTGTATTCGACCTGGGTTTGTCAGCTATAGGTATGATGCAGCCTTTACGAAAGACGGGTTCAGTGCAGCTTTTCAGGCGGGACCCACTTAATTACGAACCAGCGTATCAGCAATCCGGAAGATTGGCTTTGTTTTTTGAGGCGTTAGTTGACTCGATTACAATTAACTCCATGGTGTCAGAAGAACGAGCTGAAACCATAAATAATTGATGTTTTAGTGAGGTCGTTATAATCGCCATGTATTGCGTAACCTGGGGATGTAAAATTTTAAGCCGGCAACGGAAATGGTAACAAACAAAGTACCGCTTGTAACCCAGTATGGAGTTTCTCCTAGAGGGTATAGTTTTGTTATGCCAAACATAATAATAGCTGTGTAGAGCATGGCGCCGGCAATAATTGTTATGCCCAGGCTTACTAAATATCTAATTGTATACATTTCTACAGAGTCCTTTGGATGTGAATGCATAAAAATATTAGATCTAGCTAGGAGTAAATGCAACAAGAGAGTAGTCAGTAAACTTCTACGGATTCAATCAAAAGCACAAACTGCGCAGGGTGTGATTCCCTGTGTATTGTCGTGGAAGGTAGTTTGGTGTCCCGAATTTTGGTCAGGAGAGTTCAGCAGAATCAAGGGCTGCCATGCCCATGCTTACTACGATGCCAGCACCATGAAGCAAGATCGCCAGCTATGCGAAGAAGCGTCCAAGCTGTTTGGTATGACAATGGTTACCATATATTGCGTAGTCTTGGGATGTAAAATTTTAATCCGGCAATGCTGAGGGTAACAAACAAAATTCCGCTTATAATCCAATATGGCGTTTCTTCCAGCGGGAAGAATTCTGTTATGCACCACATAATAAGCAATGTGTAGAACATAGAGCAGATGATAATAGTCAATCCCATGCTTATTAAATATCTGATTGTATACATTCCTACAGGGTCCTTAGGATGTAGAGTCATAAAAATACTAGAGATTGCTAGGAGTAAATGCAACAAAATGGTAGTCAGTAAACTGCTATGGCTTCAATCGAAAGTACAAGTTACACAGAGTGTATTCCTTGTCGCTAGACACAAGCGGGCTTGCCCCGCGATAGTTTCACTCCTCGAAGCGGATCGGGCAGTGCGTTACCCCTTCCAGCTTATGTAATTCTTCAATCACCTGCGGACGCGCCCGATGTAGCGTCAGGCTGCCGCCTGCCCGACGCAATCGACGGGCTTCGCGGTGGAGCATGTCGACCCCGGAATAGTCGATGAAGTTGATCTGCCGGGCATCAATCACCACATCCGGTCCCTGGCAGCGTTGCAAACGCACCTGCAGGTAATGGCTGGCGCCAAAGAAAATCGAACCGCCCACCCGCAGCACGTCGGTATCCCCTTCGCGGGAGTGTTGTACGCGCGGCCGAGAGGTGCGTTTCAGGTAGAAAAACAGCGAGGCCAGCACGCCAGCGTAGATGGCGGTCTGTAGCTCCAGCAGCAAGGTTGCCGCAGCAGTCAGGGCCATGACCAGAAACTCCGAACGGCTGACCCGGAACAGCGCCCGCATTGCCCGATGATCGATCAGGCCCCAGCAGATCAACAGAATGCTGGCGGCCATCGCCGGGATCGGGATATGTGCAATCAAGCTGGCGCCGGCCACGGCGAACAGCGCCACCCACAACGCCGAGAAGACCCCGGCCAAGGGTGAGCGGGCACCAGCGTCGTAGCTCAACCCGGAACGGGTAAAGGAGCCTGACGACAGGTAGCCCGAGAACACGCTACCCACCATGTTCGACAGGCCTTGGGCGCGGATTTCCTGGTTGGCGTCAATCAGTTGTTCCGAACGCGAAGCGATCGAACGGGCAATCGACAGGCTGGTCACCAGGCCTAGCATGCCCACGGCCACAGCGCTGGGTAGCAGGCGCAGGATCAGGTCCAGGTCAAGCAATGGCAATGGGCTCAACGGCGGCAACTGGCCGGCAAAGCCTGGGACCAACTGCACTTGACCGAACACACCTGGCAGCAGCCAGACCAGCAAACTGGCCAGTGTCAGCGTTATCAACAGCCCCGGCCAGCGTGGGCGCAACAGTTTCAGGGTAACGCCAATCACCAGTGTACCAAGACCCAACGTCAGAGAAGGCCAATCCACTTCACCTGCGTGCTCCAGGAGACTTTCCAGGGTTTTCAGTGCAGTCGCCTGACTGGGCAGGCCCATGCCCATCAGGTTGGGCAGTTGCCCGAGGGCGATGACCACCGCTGCGCCGAGGGTGAAGCCGAGCACCACCGATTGCGAGACAAAGTTGACCAGCGCGCCGAATCGCAACAACCCCAGCAACCACTGAAACACGCCGGCGAGAAAGGTAAGCAACAGGATCAGGGTGATGTAGTCGTCACTGCCGCTGACAGCCAAGGGGCTGACACTGGTATAGAGAACGATGGATATCGCCGCGGTGGGGCCACAGATCAAATGCCAGGACGAGCCCCAGAGGCAAGCAATCAACACCGGTACGATCGCCGCATACAGGCCATATTCAGCGGGCAGACCGGCAATCAGGGCGTAGGCGATAGACTGTGGCAAAGCCAGGATCGCACCACTTAGACCCACCATCAGGTCACGGCGCACGCTGCCTCGGGTTTGCCGGGGCAGCCAGCTGAGAAACGGCAGCAGACGGTGGCGATCAAGCCGGGCCATGGAAACTCTCTATCGCAAGCGCAGGCTGCACAGGGTGCGATGTCTGGCGCTGGTGTGCAAGTTCCCAACGTGATGCCGTCACCGCGCAAACGGCGCTTTGGCGACTGGCTGAGCGCAGAACTGCATTGCTAGCAGACGAAATTCACATGCTCGCCATAATGCAGCTTCAGCTCCAGGGTATCGACCATGCCAGCGGCGACCCGCGCCAGGCGTTGCAGGAGCTCGGTCAAGCCTGGCTCAAGGGTGCCATGGGTGTGGTGAAAGTGCTCAATGCCCAGCCCAGCCACTTGTACCGGGGCGTTGATCAGCGTCCATTGCAAGGTGCTGCGTTGCAGCAGGTCGACCATATGGCCTGCGCATTCGCGGTGTTGTTCGCTATGTTTGTCGGCATGCTCCAGCACGTCGAAATCGCCGACCAGCAGGAGCCGGCGTATAGTCGTGCGAGACATGCCGTCAATCAGTGCGCGGACATGGTGCAGTTGAGTGCGGGGGTCGTCCGGCGCCAGTGCTGGCAGCAGGCAAATTACTGCTGAGCTGCCTGCCACGCCTTGCTCGGCCTGGTCAGCGTCGTCCAGGCCGGCATGCTTGCAGTGCACACCGGGGCGCGGTGCCCACTGGTTGAGGTCGTCAACGATAGCGATGACCTCATGTTGGCGCTTGAGCAACTCCGCCATCAGCGCGCTGCCCAGGCTGCTCAATGCACCAAATAACGCAATCTTGAGGGCATAGGTTTCGGCATTTTTCACAGCATCACTCCGTTGTGTACGGGTGATTGTTTGACTTCCATTTCAGGGCATGGGTTCGCCAAGCTTCAGGAGTTTTTTGTGCAGAGGATCAAGGGCTATCACGCCCACGTCTACTACGACGCCAGCACCATGGAGCAAGCCCGGCAGTTGTGCGAAGAGGCGGCTAAATTGTTCCCGGTGACGATGGGGCGCATGCATCAGAAGCCGGTCGGACCGCATCCGGACTGGAGCTGTCAGCTGGCTTTTGGGCCGGAAGTGGTGGGGGTGGTGTTGCCTTGGCTGGCGCTGTATCGGCACGGGCTGGTGGTGTTTTTGCATCCGCTGACTGGGGATGATCTAGCCGATCACCGTGATCATGCAATCTGGATGGGGGCGGTGCGGCCGCTTGATCTATCGATCTTCGAGCCGTCCTGAGATGGGAGGGCTGCTATCGCCGGCATTGCCGGCGATAAGGGCACCACGCAATCAACCCTTGCGTGCACCCCGCACACCTTGGGCCAGCGCCGAACACAGCTCAAGCACATCAGCCACAGCCTGCTCGGTCGATTTCGCCTGAGCGATTTTGTCGACCAGTGCCGAACCCACCACTACGCCATCGGACAGCTTGGCAATCGCTGCTGCTTGCTCTGGCGTCCGGATACCGAAGCCAACGCTGATCGGCAGGTCGGTATGCCGACGCAGACGCTTGATGGCGCTGCTGACTTGATCGGTGGTCGCCGAACCGGCACCGGTAACACCCGCCACCGACACGTAGTAGACGAACCCGGAGCTACGCTCCAGTACCCGCGGCAGACGCGCGTCGTCGGTGGTCGGGGTGGTTAGGCGAATGAAATCGATACCGGCAGCCTGCGCCGGGGTAGCCAGTTCAGCGTCATGCTCTGGCGGCAGGTCGACAATGATCAGACCATCTACACCGACCTCCTTGGCCTGGGCCACGAAGGCTTCAACGCCAAAGCGGTGAATCGGGTTGTAGTAGCCCATCAGCACGATCGGCGTGGTCTGGTTGCCTTCGCGGAACTGGCGAACCATCTGCAAGGTTTTCGCCAGGGTCTGTCCCGCCTCCAGGGCGCGCAGGGTTGCCAGCTGGATAGCGACACCGTCAGCCATCGGATCGGTGAAAGGCATGCCCAGCTCGATCACGTCGGCGCCAGCAGCGGGCAAGCCTTTTAGAATTTCCAGCGAAGCGTCGTAGCCAGGATCACCGGCGGTGATGAACGTGACCAGTGCCGAGCGGCCTTCAGCCTTCAGCTCGGCGAAACGTTGTTCAAGACGGCTCATGCCTGTTTCTCCTGGGCAGCCATATGGCTCATCACGGTTTGCATGTCTTTGTCGCCGCGCCCGGACAGGCACACCACCATCAGGTGATCCTTAGGCAGGGTCGGCGCGCGTTTGATTGCTTCAGCCAGGGCGTGGGAGGTTTCCAGGGCGGGAATGATGCCTTCCAGGCGGCAGGTGGTGTGGAAGGCGGCCAGGGCCTCTTCATCGTTGATGCTGACGTACTCGACGCGTTTCACTTCATGCAGGTAGGCGTGTTCTGGACCGATGCCTGGGTAGTCCAGGCCCGCAGAGATCGAGTGAGCGTCAGTAATCTGGCCGTCGGCGTCCTGCAACAGGTAGGTACGGTTGCCGTGCAGTACGCCCGGAATACCGCCGGTCAGGCTGGCGGCATGCTTGTCGGTATCGACACCATGGCCACCGGCTTCGACGCCGATAATCCGTACGCTGGTGTCATCGAGGAAATCGTGGAACAGACCCATGGCATTGGAGCCACCGCCGACGCAGGCGATCAGGCTGTCGGGCAGGCGCCCTTCCTTCTCGTGCAACTGGGTGCGGGTTTCCTTGCCGATGATCGACTGGAAGTCACGGACCATTGCCGGATACGGGTGTGGGCCGGCCACGGTGCCGATCAGGTAGAACGTGTCATCAACGTTAGTGACCCAGTCACGCAGGGCCTCGTTCATGGCGTCCTTGAGCGTGCCGGTACCGGATGTCACCGGAACGATTTCGGCACCCAGCAGCTTCATGCGGAACACGTTGGCCTGCTGGCGCTCGATATCGGTAGCGCCCATGTAGATCACGCAAGGCAGGCCGAAGCGCGCGGCAACCGTGGCGGTGGCGACACCGTGCATACCGGCGCCGGTTTCGGCGATCAGGCGTTTTTTGCCCATGCGCTTGGCCAGCAGGACTTGGCCGATGCAGTTGTTCACCTTGTGCGCGCCGGTATGGTTGAGCTCTTCGCGTTTGAAGAAGATCTTCGCACCACCACAGTGTTCAGTCAGGCGTTCAGCGAAGTACAGCGGGTTGGGGCGGCCGATGTAGTCGCGCTGGAAGTAGGCCAGTTGCTCAAGGAATTCAGGGTCGGCCTTGGCCGCTTCGTATTCGCGGGCCAGGTCGAGCACCAGCGGCATCAGGGTTTCCGCCACATAGCGGCCGCCGAATGCGCCAAACAGGCCATTGGCATCGGGGCCGGCGCGGAAGTTGGTCTGGGTCATGGGTCGCTCCAGGGCGTAGTGAAGGCTGAGAATGGCTTTACTCTACCCACGACAGGCGCGGCTGAAAACCGATAAGATTGCGACAACATGTCAGGAAAACTCACACGTTATGCGCCAAGACCTGCCTCCCCTCAATGCCTTGAGGGCATTCGAAGCCACTGCTCGGCTCAATAGCGTTAGCCAGGCAGCTGAGCAACTGCACGTTACTCATGGGGCCGTGAGCCGACAATTGAAGGTGCTTGAAGAGCATCTGGGGGTCAGCTTGTTCGTCAAAGACGGGCGCGGCATTAAACTCACAGATGCAGGGCTACGCTTACGCGATGCCAGCTTTGACGCGTTTGATCGCCTGCGCAGCGTGTGCGGCGAGCTGAGTCAGAGCAGTGCCGACGCACCTTTTGTCCTCGGTTGCTCCGGTAGTTTGTTGGCGCGCTGGTTCATCCCGCGATTGGGTCGGCTCAAGGCGGAGCTGCCGGAGCTGCGTTTGCACTTATCGGCCGGCGAAGGTGATCTTGACCCGCGTCGCCCCGGGCTTGATGCCTTGCTGGTATTCGCCGAACCGCCGTGGCCGGCCGACATGCAGGTGCATGTGTTGGCTCAGGAGCGCATAGGTCCGGTGCTCAGCCCGCATTTTCCGGGCTTCGCCCGCTTGCAGCAGGCACCCACACAGGCTCTGCTGGAAGAAACTTTGTTACAGACAAGCTCAAGACCCCAAGCCTGGCCCAACTGGGCAGAGCAACAGGGCATCAACCCTGAGGCGCTGCGCTACGGTCAGGATTTCGAGCATCTGTACTACCTGCTGGAGGCGGCGGTCGCCGGCCTGGGGGTGGCCATCGCCCCGCAGCCGTTGGTCGCCGATGACCTGCGCGCCGGGCGCCTGGCGGCTCCTTGGGGGTTCTGTGAGACACAAGCGGCGTTGGCCTTGTGGGTGCCGCGACGCGCCGCAGATGGGCGCGCCGAGCAATTGGCCGGGTGGTTGCGCGCCGAGCTGGCGCGACAGGCGGCTTAGTTACCGCGTTTGCACAGCAGGTAGGCGGCCAGTAAGCCAAGGGCGCCGACGGCGACACCTGCGGTGGCCCAAGGGTGTTCCTGGGCATAGTCGCGGGTAGCTACACCGGTCTGGCGAGTCTTGGTCTTCACTTCTTCATAGGCATCGCTGAGCAGGCTGCGCGAATGACGCAAGGCGTTTTCGGCGTTGCTCTTTAAGGTTTTCAGGGTCTTACGCGACTCATCCGAGGCATCGTCCTTAAGGCTTTCCAATGACTTGAGCAGGCTTTCGATTTCCGCTTCCATGCTTTGCAGCGAAGCTTTACGCAGTGAGGTGTTGGCCATGGTGACTCTCCTTCGAGGTTGAGTTGAGCAGTGTAGTTTCCGACTGCGCGCTGCCGAGAAAGTGCAGTAGAACTTTTCTGTGTATTTACCTCTCGCAGGTAAAACAGCCCGGCGCTGCTAGGCTCTATCTCACATTCGAAAAGGAGATGGCTCATGTCTGATCACCACACCTATAAGAAAATCGAACTTGTTGGCTCGTCGCCTACCAGTATTGAAGAGGCGATCAACAACGCTTTGGCCGAGGCGAGTAAAAGCATCAAGCATCTTGAGTGGTTCGAGGTGATCGACACCCGTGGCCATATCAAGGACAACAAGGCTGCGCACTTTCAGGTCACGCTCAAAGTAGGCTTCCGTATCGCCAACAGCTGAAACGGCGACACTGGCTTGTGCGGGTCAATTGAGTTACACAGTTCAGAGGCGCGCGGACCGGTTCCGGCGCCCTCCTCCACTTTGATCTGAACAAGGAAAGCGATCGATGAAGAAGTTGGTAGTGGCAGTGGCTTTGATGACGTTGGCGGGCACTGCGCTGGCCGCCGGCAAGCCATGTGAAGAATTAAAGGGCGAAATAGCCGCCAAGCTCGACGCCAAAGGCGTCAGTGGCTATTCGCTGGAAATCGTTGATAAAGGTGCAGCCGCTGATGGCAAGGTCGTCGGTACCTGCGAAGGTGGCACCAAAGAAATCGTCTACAAGCGCGGTTGAAAGGTGTACTTCCCTACTATGCAGTGACTTCATCGCTGGCAAGGCCAGCTCCCACAATCGATTGAAGTGGGAGCCAGCATTGCTGGCGATGAGGCCCTCAGCTGCTCAGCACCGTCTGCGCCAGCAACTCATAGGACCGAATCCGGTCCGCATGCTCATACAGATCACAGGTGAAGATCAGCTCATCAGCTTCGGTCTGTTCCAGCAAAACCTCAAGTTTGGCGCGGATCTTTTCCGGGCTACCGACCATCGCCAAGCCAAGGAAGCTACCCACCGCTTCACGTTCGTGCGGTAGCCACAGGCCATCCATGCTCTCTACCGGTGGGCGCTGCACCAGGCTTTGCCCACGCATCAGCGCCAGGATGCGCTGGTACACCGAGGTCGCAAGGTGCTCGGCTTGCTCATCTGTATCAGCCGCTACCAGCGGTACACCGAGCATCACATAAGGTTTGTCGAGCACAGCTGAGGGCTGGAAGTGATTGCGGTAGACGCGAATCGCTTCATGCATGTAGCGCGGCGCAAAGTGCGAGGCGAAGGCGTAAGGCAGGCCGCGCATACCGGCCAGTTGCGCGCTGAATAAGCTGGAGCCGAGCAACCAGATCGGCACTTCGGTGCCGTAGCCAGGCACGGCAATGACTTTCTGATCCGGTGTGCGCGGCCCTAGGTAGCGCATCAGCTCTTCGACGTCGTCAGGGAAATCATCCGCACTGCCAGAACGTTCGCGACGCAGGGCGCGGGCGGTCATCTGGTCGGAGCCGGGCGCGCGTCCCAGGCCTAGGTCGATACGCCCTGGATAGAGGCTGGCCAGGGTGCCGAACTGCTCGGCGATCACCAGCGGTGCATGGTTGGGCAGCATCACGCCGCCAGCGCCGACGCGGATGGTCGAGGTGCCGCCGGCCAGGTAGCTGAGCAGCACCGAGGTCGCCGAACTGGCGATACCGTCCATGTTGTGGTGTTCGGCCACCCAGAAGCGGTTGTAACCGAACTTCTCGACGTGTTGGGCAAGGTCCAGGGAATTGCGCAGCGATTGCGCCGGGCCACTGTCGGCGCGCACCGGCACCAGGTCGAGGGTGGAAAACTTGATATCGGCAAGTCGCGTCATGGCCTACTGAGCCTCCTGGGCAGTCGTTTGGCCGACATCTGGCGGCGGCCTTTACAACTCTGTATGGGCACATCTGCAGGAATCAATGCCAGAGACGGTAATCCGGCTGAACTTGCTTGTGTCAGATCTCTCTGAAATTAAGGCAAGGCGCACGTCCGTGTGCCTGAGGAACTCTGGAGGCTTTATGAAAAAGACAGCATCGGCTATCTGGCAAGGCGGCCTGAAGGACGGTAAAGGTCAGATTTCTACCGAAAGTGGCGCGCTCAAAAACAATCCTTATGGCTTCAACACCCGTTTCGAGGGCCAGCCGGGCACCAACCCGGAAGAATTGATCGGCGCTGCCCATGCCGGTTGTTTTTCCATGGCCTTGTCGATGTTGCTGGGCGAGGCTGGCTTCCCTGCAGAGCGTATCGACACCACTGCTGAGGTCACGCTGGATAAGCTCGATGATGGCTTTGCCATTACTGCCGTGCACCTGGTTCTCAAGGCCAAGGTGCCTGGGGCCAGTGAAGCGCAGTTCCTTGAGGTGGCGAACAAAGCCAAAGCCGGCTGTCCGGTGTCGAAAGTGTTGAAGGCGAAGATCAGCCTGGATGCCACCTTGGTGAGCTAAGGCAGAACCGGGACAGGCTTCCTGTGGTCAAATAAGTGTCGGCACAATCGCTGCCGCCACAAGGAGCCGTCCCATGATCCGTCTCGCAATCGCTGTGCTGGCATCGATGCTGGCGACCACCGCTTTGGCTGCGCCCAAGCCCTGCGAAGAACTCAAGGCCGAGATCGAGGCTAAGATTCAGGCCAATAACGTCAGTTCCTACACCCTGGAAATCGTCAAGAACGACGAAGTCCATGACCAGAACATGGTGGTCGGTAGCTGTGAAGGTGGCACCAAGAAAATCATCTATCAGAAAAACGATCGCTAAGCGTCAGGGAATGCAGAAGATGTCGTTCGACTCTTCGGCGACTACTTTGCGCTGCGCGTCATACAGATAGGCACTGGGTTGCATGGCCGGTGCCCGGGCTTCCAGACGATAGCGCTGGCCGGCCTGAAAACCGTCGTACTTGACCTTCAGGTAGCAGGTGCGGTCAGTGGGGTCGGTGGTAAAGCCGCCTGAATAGACCTCGTAATCGAACCGCACCACCAGTTCATGGGTGCCAGGGGTCACCTGGAAGTAACGCCCGTCCTTGAGGCGCTCGCCATCCAGGCGATCGGCCATCAGCAACTTGCCCGGGGTCATGGTGTAGAGATCGACCCAGGCTTGCTTGCTGTCGACAGGGGGCAAGGGGCTGGCGCAAGCCCCCAGGGTACTGAGGGCAATCAGCATCATTGGCTGGCGCATGGCAAACTCCCGCTTGCGAACTACTAAAGCTCAAGCATAGCGCCAATCGTGCTATCAGGTACGTTGGCAGCCCGCCGGTAGCCCTGTGCTGACCACGTTTCGCTGCTGGTCATAGAGCTTGGCCCAAGGGCGAAAGCCGATGCTGCCGGCTTCGAGCTGATAACGTTGGCCGGCATTGAAATTCTTGAACTTCACATTGAGCTGGCAATCACGCCATAGCGGTTCGCTGACTGGACCGATGTTGCTGGGTGTCACCGGGAACAGGTAACGCACGGTCAGCTCATGGCTGCCAGGCGATACTTCGAAATAGCGTTTGTCAGCCCAGGCGCGCTCATCCACTTCGACGGCATGTAGGGTATCGTCCTTGCCCGGGGCAAGGTCGACCCAGGCTTGATTGGGATCGGGTTGCGGCAAGAACCCGGCACAGCCCGAGAGAAGTAAAAGTCCGCTGATGACAAGCAGTGTACGCATGGTAAAACTCCAGCCGGGCAGGATAGTCTTGAAGCTGATGAGCTCTTGAGCGGATAACGGGACGCGGATGCTTCGACTATTTCTTTTATTGCGCTCAAGTCTTGGGGCACTCGACCCTTTTTTTCGCTATTTGGTTCCCGTGCTGGCGCTCGGGCTGCTCAACGGTTGTTCCACCCTCAATTACTACGGGCAACTGGCCAGCGGTCAGCTACAGCTATTGCAGGCGCGCAAACCGGTGACCGAGCTGCTAGCGGATCCCTCCACCGCCCCCACACTGCGTCAACATTTGCGCCAGGCTGAGCAGGCTCGCGCCTTCGCCAGTGCTCAACTCAAACTGCCAGACAACCGTAGCTACCAGGTCTATGCTGACATCGGCCGGCCGTTTGTGGTGTGGAATGTGTTTGCCACCCCGGAGTTTTCCCTTGAGCCCCAGACCCACTGTTTCCCGATAGCCGGGTGCGTCGCCTATCGCGGCTATTACCGCCAGGGCGCTGCCCGTGGTGCAGCGGCGCTGCAAAAACAACAGGGGCTGGATGTCTATGTTGGCGGTGTAGAGGCTTATTCGACCCTGGGTTGGTTCGATGACCCGATCCTCAACACCATGCTGCGCTGGGGGGATGAGCGCCTGGCTACGGTGATTTTCCATGAGCTTGCGCATCAGCGGCTGTATGTCGCGGATGACACCTCGTTCAATGAGTCCTTCGCCACGTTTGTCGAGCAGGAGGGAAGCCGCCAGTGGCGCGTGGCGCGTGGACTAGCTGCGCAAACCGAAGACGATAGCCAGCAACGCGATCAGTTCGTCGGGCTGGTGCTGGCCAGCCGGGAACGGCTCAAGACGCTATATGCGGCACCGCTGAGCGATGCTGGCAAGCGCGCGGCAAAACAAGCTGAATTCGAGCGTTTGCGTCAGGAATACCGGAAACTGCGTGATAGCCAGTGGGGCGGCAAAGGGCGCTATGACGCCTGGATCAATGCGCCGATGAATAACGCCAAACTGCTGCCCTTTGGCTTGTATGACCAGTGGGTGCCAGCGTTTGAGGTGCTTTTCGCTCAGGCCGGAAGGGACTGGGAGGTGTTTTATGCGCGGGTTGAAGTCTTGGGCCAACTTTCACCAGAAGAGCGGCTGCAGGCGCTGCAAAGCATCGCTGGCAAGGCCGCCCCCTCGCAGTGAGAGCTACTGTTTCGCCACTGCCGTCAGGTTGCGGCTACAGAAGTCCATCTTGGAGCGGGCTAGACCTTCAAGACCGAAGAAAAGCCCGATGCATATCACTCAATGTCGCAAAGTGATAAGCCGGCTGTTCTGCCGTCAGTTCCTCATGACTGCCAAACCCGTAGCCCACCGCCACCGCTTCAAGGCCATTGCTGCGGTCACCAATCATCAGCGTTTGTGCCGGATCCAGCGCTTGTTCAGCCAGCAAGTGGGCAATCAGTTCGACCTTGTTGGTACGAGTACCGTCGAGTTCGCTGCCGTAGATCACCTTGAAGTGGTGATCGAACGCGAAATGACGGGCAATTTCACGGGCGAATTCCCAGGGTTTTGAGGTGGCGATGTACAGCGTCCGGCCCTGTCCGTTCAAGGCTTCCAGCAGTGGCTGGACGCCGTCGAACACCTGGTTCTCATACAACCCGGTGACCTTGAAGCGCTCACGGTAGAAATTCACCGCTTCCCAGGCCTTGGCCTCGTCAAAGCCGTAGAACTGCATGAAGGCTTGTAGCAAGGGCGGGCCGATGAAGTGTTCCAGGCGCGCCAGGTCCGGTTCATCAATGCCGAGCTTGGCCAGGGCGTACTGAATCGAGCGGGTGATGCCCAGGCGTGGGTCGGTCAGGGTGCCGTCGAGGTCGAAGAGGATGTTTTGCTGGTGCATGGCTGTCTCAATAAGGGCTTTAGGCAGGTTCACTCAGGCAGGTGATAACCTTCGGCAAGATGCTGGTCTTTGAGTTTTACGTAGTTGCTGGCGCTGTAGGCAAAGAACGCCCGTTCTTTTTCATTCAGGGCACGGGCTTGCTTGACCGGGCTGCCAACATAGAGAAAACCGCTTTCCAGGCGTTTGCCCGGTGGCACCAGGCTGCCAGCGCCGATGATCACTTCGTCTTCGACCACCGCGCCGTCCATGATGGTGCTGCCCATGCCAACCAGAATTCGGTTGCCCAGGGTGCAGCCGTGGAGCATGACTTTGTGACCAATGGTTACTTCATCACCGATCAGCAACGGAAATCCGTCCGGGTTGAATGGCCCAGCATGAGTAATGTGCAGCACGCTGCCATCTTGCACGCTGGTGCGCGCGCCGATGCGGATGCGGTGCATATCGCCGCGGATCACGGTCAGTGGCCACACCGAGCTGTCTGCGCCGATCTCGACATCGCCCAGAACCACCGCGCTGCGGTCGACGAAGGCGCGTTCGCCGAGGCGCGGCGTATGGTTCTGGAAACTGCGGATGGCCATGATAGGAAGTCTCTTTGGTAGTGATAGGGCTGCGGTCGGCGTCGATTGTAATTAAGATGGTCCAGTGTTTCTTCTGCCAAGGTGTTTAACCGTGAGTGCGACCAACCCGCTCCTGCAGTCTTATGACTTGCCGCCCTTCTCGGCGATCCGTGCCGAGCATGTGCAGCCGGCGATTGAACAGATCCTGGCCGACAACCGTACCGCTATCGCCGAAATCCTCAAAACCCAGAGCCAGCAACCTAGCTGGGCCGGCCTGATTCTGGCGATGGACGAACTCAACGACCGCCTGGGCGCCGCCTGGAGCCCGGTCAGTCACCTCAATGCCGTGTGCAACAGCGCCGAACTGCGCGAAGCCTACGAGGCCTGCCTGCCGGCATTGAGCGCCTACGCCACGGAAATGGGCCAGAACCGTGAGCTGTTTCAGGCATACGAAGCGCTGATCGCCAGCCCTGAAGCGGCGGGCTTTGATGTCGCGCAAAAGACTATTCTCGAACACGCCCTGCGTGACTTCCGTCTGTCGGGTATCGATCTGCCGGCTGGCAAGCAACAGCGTTACGCCGAAGTCCAGAGCAAGCTCAGCGAATTGGGCAGCCGCTTTTCGAATCAGTTGCTCGACGCCACGCAAGCGTGGACCAAGCACGTTACCGATGAAGCCGCGCTGGCCGGCCTGACCGATTCGGCCAAGGCGCAGATGGCTGCTGCAGCCCAGGCCAAGGGCCTTGAAGGCTGGCTGATCAGCCTCGAGTTCCCTAGCTACTACGCCGTGATGACCTACGGCGAAGATCGCGCTCTGCGCGAAGAGATCTACGCCGCTTACTGCACCCGGGCTTCCGATCAGGGTCCGAATGCCGGCCAGTTCGACAACGGCCCGGTAATGCGCGAAATCCTCGACCTGCGTCAGGAGCTGGCCGAACTGCTCGGATATGCCAACTACGCCGAGCTGAGCCTGGCGACCAAAATGGCCGAGTCCAGTGATCAGGTGTTGAATTTCCTGCGTGACCTGGCCAAACGCAGCAAGCCGTTTGCCGTACAGGACCTGGCTCAGCTCAAGGCCTATGCCGCCGAGCAGGGTTGCCCAGACCTGCAAAGCTGGGACAGCGGCTTCTATGGCGAGAAGTTGCGCGAGCAGCGCTACAGCGTTTCCCAGGAAACCCTGCGTGCCTACTTCCCGATCGACAAAGTACTGTCCGGCTTGTTTGCTATCGTCCAGCGCTTGTACGGCATCGAGATTGCCGAGCTCAAGGGCTTCGACACCTGGCACCCGGATGTACGCCTGTTCGAAATCAAGGAGCACGGTCAGCACGTCGGCCGCTTCTTCTTCGACCTCTACGCGCGCGCCAACAAACGTGGTGGCGCCTGGATGGACGGCGCTCGCGACCGTCGTCGTGCGGTGGGCGGCGAACTGCAGAGCCCGGTGGCCAACCTGGTGTGCAACTTCACCCCGGCAGCACCTGGCAAACCAGCGCTGCTGACGCACGACGAAGTCACCACCCTGTTCCACGAGTTCGGTCATGGCCTGCATCACCTGCTGACCCGTATTGAGCATGCCGGGGTCTCCGGGATCAACGGTGTGGCCTGGGATGCCGTCGAGCTGCCAAGCCAGTTCATGGAAAACTGGTGCTGGGAACCTGAAGGTCTGGCGCTGATTTCCGGTCACTATGAAACCGGCGCAGCCCTGCCTCAGGACCTGTTGGAGAAGATGCTGGCAGCGAAGAACTTCCAGTCCGGGCTGATGATGGTCCGCCAACTGGAGTTCTCGTTGTTCGACTTCGAGCTGCATGCCAGCCATGGCGACGGCCGCAGCGTACTGGAGGTGCTTGAAGGCATCCGCGACGAGGTTTCGGTCATGCGTCCACCGACGTACAACCGCTTCCCCAACAGCTTTGCGCACATCTTTGCTGGCGGTTATGCCGCGGGTTACTACAGCTACAAGTGGGCTGAAGTGCTCTCGGCCGATGCCTTCTCGCGTTTCGAGGAAGAAGGTGTGCTCAACGCTGAAACCGGTCGTGCCTTCCGCGAAGCGATCCTCGCCCGTGGTGGCTCCCAGGAGCCGATGTTGCTGTTCGTCGACTTCCGCGGTCGTGAGCCGTCAATCGATGCACTCTTGCGCCATTGTGGCCTGAGTGAGGAAGTGGCGGCATGAGTGATGAGCCTGTGATCACCAAGAAGCGCTTCATCGCCGGGGCGGTCTGCCCGGCGTGCAGCGAGCCGGACAAACTGATGATGTGGAGCGAAGACAGCGTTCCGCATCGCGAGTGCGTGGCGTGCGGGTTTTCCGACACGCTGAATGAACAGGGGCTGTCGGTGCCAAAAGAGTTGGGTACCCGGGTCAACAAGGTTGAGGTGAAACCGGCCGAGGCCAAAGTGCAGACGGTGCAGTTCTTCCCAAATCCGAAGCTGAAGAAACCGGCCGAATAAGGCTACCTGGCACCGGAGGCGTGACTGCCTCAGGTGCCAGATTGTTACTACCGATAACGCCATTCGGTGCCGCAGAGTGAGGTGTTCAACCCCCTCGGTCTGGAGCCGACATGAATAGCGCTAACCCCCTCCTGCACCACGAGCAGTTGATTGATTACGCCAGGGTGCGTATTGAGCATCTGCAGCCGGCCATCGAGCAAATCATTGCCGATAACCATAGTGCTATCGATGTGATCATTGAGCAGCAACGCAATCTACCCACCTGGGATGACCTGGTCCTGGCAGTAGATGCGCTGGATGCCCGTCTCAATAACACCCTGTACAGCATCGCGCCCTTGCTTCTACGCGGTGGCGAATGGCAGCAAGCCGCGAGTGTGTGTTGGGATCTGGCCCAGGCGTTTTTTGTGCAGAAACGGCAGAACACTGAGCTGTTGGCGCTGTACGAGCGCTTGGCTGTCAGCCCTCATGGCCTGAACCTGGATTGGCAGAGTAAGGCAGCGTTGCAGCGAACGTTCAGGACCTATCGTCTCTCTGGTGCCCACCTGACGGTTGCTCAGCGCGTCAAGCTGATGGCCCTGGAGCAGCAAATCAGTGACTTGCAGAATGCGTTCTACGACAACCTGGGCCGTTCCAGCGATAGTTGGAGTTTGCACATTGTCGATGAGCAGCGCTTGCGTGGGCTACCAATAGTCAATCGCAGCGCTATGGCTGCAGCGGCACAAGCCAAGGGGCTGGGCGGTTGGTTGATTGTTCTGGAAGAAGCATCCTGCCTGGCGGTTATCGAACACGCGCAGGATCGGGATCTACGTGAACAGGTCTATCGGGCATACCTGCAACGTGGCGCGAGCCAGGAGTCTGCTTTCGACAATGGTCAGGTTTTTCAGGCGTTGGCCGATGCCAGACAGGAAAAGGCACAGTTACTCGGCTTCGATGACTTTGTGCAGTTCAATCTGCAGCGTCGAGAAGGTGCAGCTGCACAACAGGTCCGTGCATTCCTCACCGACCTGACACGCCAGACCCAACCTGGCTTGCAACAGGAGCGTCAGCAGTTGCAAGACTTCGCCCAGCAACAAGGGCTGCCTTCGATTGAGCCTTGGGATGTCGCCTATCTGCGCAAGCAATTGCGCAATACGCCCCTGGCGCTGTCCGAAGACGAAGTGCGTGCCTGTTTCTCGCTGGATACGGTGATAAAGGCCCTGGTGGATCTGGCTCGGCAGCTGTTCGGCCTGGTGCTGACAGAAGTTCGCAGTATCCCGACCTGGGACCCCGGTGTTCGCGCTTTTGAGGTGGAGCAGGATCATGCGCTTTTGGGCTACCTGTACATCGATGCCATTGGCAGAGAGGGCAAACAGGCAGATAGCGCATGGACCTACTATGTCTGCAATCGCCATATCGACGCCGAAGGTCGCTACCACAAGGCTGCTGCTGCTCTGTTCACCAGCATTGTCCCTGCCCAGGACGGTGATCCGCCCTTGCTTAGCCATCTGGACCTGCGCAAGGTGTTCCATGAGTTTGGTCACTGCCTGCATCATCTGCTGGTGCGCACGTCTAATTACCATCTGTCCGACGTGCAGAACCTTGGCCCTGGCGGTTTTGAGGTTGCCGGCAAGTTGTTTGAGCGTTGGTGCTGGTCTGCCGAATACCTGGCCGCTATCTCCTCGCACTATCTGACGGGAGCGGCGCTGACGGTTCCGGCCATACAGACTTTTCTTGGCCAGTTGCAGGCGCAAGAGCAGCCGAAGTTGGCAGTGGAGCTGGCAAAGTCGCTGTTTGACCTCGATCTGCATGGAAAAGCGGATGACGGGCGCAGTGTCGTGCAGCGAGTTGCGGACAGTTTTGTCAGCGCTGGCGCCTGGCCGCTGGCGGATTTCGAACGGCCACTGCATGCCTTCGATCATTTGGTTGCAGGTTACGACGCCGGTTACTTTGGTTACCTGTGGGCGGATGTGTATGCATTTGACCTGTTCAGCCGCTTTGAACAGGAAGGTTTGCTCAACCCGAGTACAGGTCGAGCCTTGCACGCAGACCTGTTTGCACTGGGGGCGGCGCGGCCCGTCCAGGTCGGCGTCGAAGCTTTCCTCAAGCGGCCATTGAGCGCTGCGCCATTTCTGCGTTGGTACGGTTTAAGCGAGGTCTGAAACCAGCCGCTCAGCGGTGCTGGATCATCTTTGTGTCATCTTGTACTGTATAAAAAAACAGTATAAAGGTGCACCCATGGTTGCTCCAGCTCCTTTGCGCGGTCGCGGTACGACCAGCAACCCCCACAATCGCTTCGCGCCCAATCGTTCGGAGGCCGAAGATGACGGTTGGTATCAGGAAGTGCCGCTGACTCAGGGCACTGAAGTTCGCATCGAAACCGCCAAGAGCATCATCACGCGTAACAATTCGCCTGACCTGCCCTTCGACCGCTCGATCAACCCTTATCGCGGCTGTGAGCATGGTTGCATCTACTGCTATGCACGTCCCAGCCATGCTTACTGGGATTTGTCCCCCGGGCTGGACTTCGAAACCAAGCTGATCGCCAAGACCAATGCCGCAGCGGTGCTGGAGCAGCAACTGAGCAAGCCTGGCTACATCTGTGCGCCGATCAACCTGGGTTCCAACACGGATCCCTACCAACCTATCGAGCGCGAGCAAAAGCTCACCCGCAGGCTGTTGGAGGTGCTGCTGCGTTACCGTCACCCGGTCACCATCGTCACCAAGGGCTCGCTGATCCTGCGGGACCTGGACTTGTTAACTGAGCTGGCGCAGCAGCGTTTGGTGAAAGTGATGATCAGCCTGACCACGCTTGATGACGAGCTCAAGCGCACCTTGGAGCCGCGGGCGGCGGCGCCCAAGGCACGCTTGCGGGCAATTCGCGTGCTGACCGAGGCCGGTGTGCCGGTAGGCGTGCTGTGCTCGCCAATGATTCCGATGATCAACGACAGTGAACTGGAGCATCTGCTGGAAGCGGCCAAGGCTAATGGTGCAGTGAGTGCGGCCTACATGATGCTGCGCCTGCCGCTGGAAGTGGCGCCTCTGTTTGAACAATGGCTGCAGGATCATTACCCACAACGCGCCAACCATGTTCTGAGCCTGATACGCCAGAGTCGCGGTGGCGAGTTGTACGACAGCCGCTTTGGCGCTCGTATGCGCGGCGAAGGCGTGTTTGCCGAGTTGCTGGCGCAGCGATTCAACAAGGCGATCCGTCGACTTGGGCTAAACCGGCGCGAAGGCTATCCGCTTGATTGCAGTGCCTTTTGTCCTCCTGGTGGGCAGATGTCATTGCTCTGATTTGAATAATGGGTATTGGCCATTGATGTTTTTTTGATATTATCTGGATCACTCTTTGACTCTCTGGAACGCCCGTTCTAGAGCCTCGCAATTAAGTTTGAGTTAAGTTTCGCCGGGTAGCGTAAGAGTTCAGCCAACAACTGATGTGATTGTTGGTGCGCACACGTCATCCAAATGACATCTGCTGTTTGAATCATCAACCCGGTAAAATGGATTTAACCTAAACCGTCAAAGAGGATGAATCATGCCCGTCAAGGACCCATCCAAGGTCGTTCCGGAAGCACCTGCCGAGAGCGCCGATGCCGCCCTGAAGCATATCGTTGACGGCTTTCTGCGGTTTCACCACGATGTTTTTCCTGAGCAGCAGGAGCTGTTCAAGAAACTCGCCACCGCACAAACGCCTCGTGCGATGTTCATCACCTGCGCCGACTCGCGCATCGTGCCCGAGCTCATCACCCAAAGTTCTCCCGGCGACCTGTTCGTCACCCGCAACGTGGGCAACGTCGTGCCGCCCTACGGGCAGATGAACGGTGGCGTCTCTACGGCCATTGAATATGCTGTCCTGGCACTTGGTGTCCATCACATCATTGTTTGCGGTCACTCCGATTGCGGTGCCATGCGCGCGGTGCTCAACCCGCAAAGTCTCGAGAAGATGCCAACGGTCAAGGCCTGGCTGCGCCATGCCGAGGTCGCCCGTACGGTGGTTGAGGACAACTGCTCCTGCGGTAGCGAGCATGAAAGTATGCAGGTGCTCACCAAAGAGAACGTCATTGCCCAGTTGCACCACCTGCGTACCCATCCTTCGGTAGCCTCGCGTCTGGCGGCCGGCCAGCTCTACATCCATGGCTGGATCTATGACATCGAAACCAGTCAGATCGAAGCGTATGACGCCGCAAGCGACAGCTTCCTGCCGTTGGCCGCAGGCCAACCAATCCCTTGCGCCACACCGAGAGGACGCTACTAAGCGTCCCTGACACCCCCGCGACAACCTGAATGACGGCTGCACCTGCTCGGTGTGGCCTGGTCATCGACTGCCTTGAATTTCCCTGACTGCCTGCCGGCTTGCTGGCGGAATGCGCCTGCACGCGTGTCAGGGGGTGTGCTATCGGCCATTGGAATGGCCGTGAAACTTGAGAGAAGGAGAAACACGGTGAACAAGACACAAGTGAAAGCGGCATTGCCGCGAGAATTACTGGCATCGGTAGTGGTGTTTCTGGTCGCCCTACCCTTGTGCATGGGCATTGCCATTGCCTCGGGCATGCCCCCGGCCAAAGGTCTGATTACCGGGATCATCGGCGGTATCGTGGTGGGTTGGCTGGCGGGCTCGCCATTGCAGGTCAGCGGTCCGGCCGCAGGCCTGGCGGTGCTGGTGTTTGAGTTGGTGCGTCAGCACGGCGTAGTAATGTTGGGACCGATTCTGCTATTGGCTGGTGTGCTGCAATTGCTCGCCGGGCGCTTGCGCCTGGGTTGCTGGTTCCGAGTTACCGCGCCAGCAGTGGTTTACGGCATGCTCGCCGGTATCGGCGTACTGATCGTCTTGTCCCAGGTGCATGTGATGTTCGACAGTGCACCGCAACCGTCGGGCCTGGCTAACCTGTTGGGTTTTCCCGCTACAGTCATCCAGGCGCTACCGCTGGAAAGCCCGGAAAATGGTTGGAAGGCGGCGGCTTTGGGCTTTGGCACCATCGCGGTAATGTGGGGATGGGAGCGCTTGCGGCCACATTCATTGCGTTTTGTCCCTGGCGCCCTGCTTGGTGTCGCCTTGATGACCGCGATCAGTCTCTGGCTGTCGTTGCCGGTCAACCGCGTTCAGGTGCCGGCGGACCTGAGTCAGGCTATCGACTGGCTGCGCCCGGCCGACCTGCTCAATCTTGCCGATCCCCATTTACTGGTGGCGGCTTTCGCCCTGGCGTTTATCGCCAGTGCCGAAACCTTGTTGTCCGCCGCCGCAGTGGACCGTATGCATAATGGTCAGCGTTCGGACTTTGATCGCGAACTGTCGGCTCAGGGCTTGGGCAACATGCTTTGCGGGGTGTTGGGGGCGTTGCCAATGACTGGGGTGATTGTGCGCAGCTCAGCCAACGTCCAGGCCGGTGCGCGCACACGTCTGTCAGCGATCCTGCATGGGGTCTGGCTGCTGGCCTTTGTGGTGGTGCTCAGTAGCGTGTTGCAGCAGATACCGGTGGCGAGTCTGGCGGGCGTGTTGGTTTATACCGGCATCAAATTGGTCGACTTCAAGGCGTTTCGTGGTCTTGGTCGCTACGGCCGGATGCCGATGTTCACCTATGCGGCGACAGCCCTGGCAATCATCTTCACCGACTTGCTGACCGGTGTGTTGCTGGGTTTTGCCCTGACCTTGCTGAAGCTGGCGCTCAAGGCCGCGCGGTTGAAGATCAGTGTGGTCAGCCTAGGTGAGCCGGGGCATCTGGAACTGCGCTTGAGCGGCGCGGCGACCTTTCTCAAGGTGCCGGCGCTGGCGCAAGTACTGGAAGACATCCCTGCCGGTACCATGCTGCATGTGCCATTGGCCAACCTCAGCTACATCGACCACTCCTGCCTGGAGCTGCTCGAAGACTGGGGGCGGGCCAACGCGGGCAAGGGCTCGCGCTTGCTGATCGAACAGCGGCGGCTCAAGCGCCGGGTCGAGGGGCGGGTGCGCACGACCGCTGGGCTCGGTGCCTGATGCAAAGGTAGCCGCTGACGAGGCACGAGGCTGCGGCTACCGTTGCAGTCAGCGTTCAAGCCGACTGGTCCAGATCCAGCCCTACACCCAACTGCCGCGACAGGCACGGCCAGCGTTTCCACGCGGCGCCAGTGTCCGGGCTGCTGAGCTTGTCGCGGTACTGCTCAACCGACTCCAGCGCAAAGCTATCTTCATCGAGCATTTCGTCCACCGAGTGGTGCACCACTTCATCCAACTGATTGGCGAATTCTTCGCCGATCAGTTGGTGGGCAATCAGGTTGGCCACCGTGGTATCCAGCGGGATCAGCGGTTGATTGAAGTGCTTGATGTACAGGTCGTTCACCTCTTCCACCAGGCGATGTGCCAAGTAGGCTTCATCCAGCAAGCAACCCAGGCCGAGGTGGGTGTTGGTGATGGCTGGAGGCTGCAGAAAATACTGCTCGGCAATTTTCAACACTGGTTTGATCTGAGACTCGATACCTGCTTCACGGGCCACTTCATTGGCGGCCTCAAGCATTTCTGGAACCTGTTCGATGTAGGCACTGACGAAGCGCGCCAACGCCTCTTGAGCATCGAGTTCCGGCAGCTGAATCGAGGGATGTAGGTGTGGCAGTTGTTTTACCAGTTGTTCTTTCAGTTGGCCGGTTTCGGTCTCATGTTGATGGGCACGGGTGATCTGCTCGCGCAACGCGGCGATGTTCATGACAACTCCAGGGTAAAGGCGTGACAAACGGAAGACATAAGGTAGCTCGGTTCTGAAAATGGCTAAGACGTATTTGGCATAACCGGAACACGCTTATATTCGGTGATTATATCGAAATGCCATCATTGCGCCTTCACCCTAGATAAGCCGTGGGTTGGCGCGCAAACGTTCAACCCGGCAGGTGGATTTCTTTTTATCGCGTTGCGTGGTCAAGGTCGCTGTCTATACTCCGGTTTGAAAGTGATTCGCTGATGAGGCCCGACTGCAGTTCGCAGGGGCTCGGTCGTCGAAGTTCGCAGTCTTGGCCGCCGTACCCTTAGCCGTAGGTCCACGCCTCCGGGATAACAAGAACGATAAGGGGAACCCGCAATGATGCGACATCCACACGCCTGGATGGGCCTCCTGTTGTGGTCGGTATTCGGTCAGGCCAACGCTGCCTGGACCGTGAACATGGCACCAGGGGCGACAGAAGTCAGCAACGCAGTGTTCGACCTGCACATGACCATCTTCTGGATCTGCGTGATCATTGGCGTGGTGGTCTTTGGCGCAATGTTCTGGTCGATGATCATCCACCGTCGTTCCACCGGTCAGCAGCCCGCCCATTTCCACGAGCATACCTGGGTCGAGATCATGTGGACGGTGGTGCCGTTCCTGATCCTGGTGGCGATGGCTATTCCGGCGACCAAGACCCTGATCGATATCTATGATGCCAGTGAGTCGGATGTCGACATCCAGGTCACCGGCTACCAGTGGAAATGGCACTACAAATACCTGGGCCAGGATGTCGAGTTCTTCAGCAATCTGGCCACCCCCGCCGACCAGATCCACAACAAAGCGCCCAAGGACGAGCACTATCTGCTCGAAGTCGACCAGCCGCTGGTACTGCCGGTGGGTGCCAAAGTGCGCTTTCTGGTCACCGCTGCCGACGTCATTCACTCCTGGTGGGTGCCGGCTTTTGCGGTCAAGCGCGACGCCATTCCCGGCTTCGTCAACGAGGCCTGGGCCCGGGTCGAGAAGCCGGGCATCTACCGCGGCCAGTGCACCGAGCTGTGCGGCAAGGATCACGGCTTCATGCCGGTAGTGGTCGAGGTCAAGTCCAAAGCCGATTACGACACCTGGCTGAGTGAGCGCAAAGCCGAGGCAGCCAAGCTCAAAGAGCTGACCAGCAAGGAATGGACCCTGCAGGAATTGGTCGAGCGCGGTGACAAGGTCTACCACACCACCTGCGTGGCTTGTCACCAGGCTGAAGGCCAGGGCTTGCCGCCGATGTTCCCGGCGCTCAAGGGCTCGAAGATCGCCACCGGCCCGAAAGAAGATCACCTGAGCATTGTCTTCCACGGCAAGCCGGGCACCTCCATGGCCGCGTTCGGCAAGCAGCTGTCGGAGGTGGATATCGCCGCCGTGGTGACCTACGAACGTAACGCCTGGGGCAACAACAAGGGCGACATGGTTACGCCCAAAGACGTGCTGGCGATCAAACAGGCAGAAAGCAAATGAGCCGGCCTGACAGGGGTTCCCGCATCAGTCACCGGACTGCAGGAGACAGGACATGAGCGCAGTGATCGACGACCACAGCCACGGTCATGAGCATGCCCACGGACCGGCCAAAGGCCTGATGCGTTGGGTGCTGACTACCAACCACAAAGACATCGGCACCATGTACCTGTGGTTCAGCTTCATCGCTTTTCTGCTCGGTGGCTCGTTCGCCATGGTGATCCGCGCCGAGCTGTTCCAGCCCGGCCTGCAGATCGTGCAGCCGGAATTCTTCAATCAAATGACCACCATGCACGGCTTGGTGATGGTCTTCGGCGCGGTAATGCCGGCCTTCGTCGGCCTGGCCAACTGGATGATCCCGCTGATGATCGGCGCCCCGGACATGGCCCTGCCGCGGATGAACAACTTCAGTTTCTGGCTGTTGCCGGCGGCCTTCCTGTTGCTGGTTTCGACCCTGTTCATGCCCGGTGGCGGGCCGAACTTCGGCTGGACCTTCTATGCGCCGCTGTCGACCACTTATGCGCCGGAAAGCGTGACCTTCTTTATCTTCGCCATTCACCTGATGGGCATCAGTTCGATCATGGGCGCGATCAACGTGATCGCTACCATCCTCAACCTGCGTGCTCCTGGCATGACCCTGATGAAGATGCCGCTGTTCGTCTGGACCTGGCTAATCACCGCTTTTCTGTTGATTGCAGTAATGCCAGTGCTGGCCGGGGTAGTGACGATGATGCTGATGGACATCCACTTCGGCACCAGCTTCTTCAGCGCCGCCGGTGGTGGTGACCCGGTGTTGTTCCAGCATGTGTTCTGGTTCTTCGGTCACCCCGAGGTGTACATCATGATCCTGCCGGCATTCGGCGCGGTCAGTTCGATCATCCCGGCGTTCTCGCGCAAGCCGCTGTTCGGCTATACCTCGATGGTGTACGCCACCGGTGCGATTGCCTTCCTGTCCTTTATCGTCTGGGCGCATCACATGTTCGTGGTCGGCATCCCGGTGGTCGGTGAGTTGTTCTTCATGTACGCCACCATGCTGATCGCTGTGCCGACCGGAGTGAAGGTGTTCAACTGGGTCAGCACCATGTGGGAGGGCTCGTTGACCTTTGAGACACCGATGCTGTTCGCCATCGCCTTTGTCATCCTGTTCACTATCGGCGGTTTTTCCGGGTTGATGCTGGCCATCGCACCGGCGGATTTCCAGTACCACGATACCTACTTCGTGGTCGCCCACTTCCACTACGTGCTGGTGCCTGGCGCGATCTTCGGGATCTTCGCCTCGGCTTACTACTGGCTGCCGAAATGGACCGGGCACATGTATGACGAAACCCTCGGCAAGCTGCATTTCTGGCTGTCGTTCGTCGGCATGAACCTAGCGTTCTTCCCTATGCACTTTGTCGGTTTGGCCGGGATGCCACGGCGGATTCCGGATTACAACCTGCAGTTCGCCGACTTCAATATGGTCTCCTCGATTGGTGCCTTTACCTTTGGCGCCACGCAGATCTTTTTCCTGTTCATTGTCATCAAGTGCATTCGCGGCGGTGCCCCGGCACCGGCCAAACCCTGGGATGGCGCCGAAGGCCTGGAATGGTCGGTGCCGTCGCCAGCGCCTTATCACACCTTCCAGACACCACCGGAAGTGAAATGAACGGCGAGAGCCGGAGGAATGAGCCATGAGTGAAGGGACCTCGCTCAAACGCCTGGTGTTGCGGCTGATGTTGCTGACCGTGGTGATGTTTGCCTTCGGCTTTGCCCTGGTGCCGATCTACGACGTGATGTGCAAGGCGTTCGGCATCAACGGCAAGACGGGTGGGCAGTATGAAGGCAGCCAGGTCAGCGATCCGAACCGGGTGGTCAAGGTACAGTTCATGTCGACCAATGCCAGCGATATGGTCTGGGAGTTCTATTCCACTGCCGATCAAATCGACGTCAATCCTGGTGCGGTCAACCAGATGATCTTCGTTGCCCATAACCCGACCGACAAACCGATGAGTGCTCAGGCCATTCCGAGCATCACCCCGGCTGAAGCGGCGGCGTACTTTCACAAGACCGAATGCTTCTGTTTTACCCAGCAGGTACTGCAACCGGGAGAGCGTATTGAGATGCCGGTGCGTTTTATCGTTGACCGCGACCTGCCCAAGGATGTGAAACACCTGACGCTTGCTTACACGCTGTTCGATATCACCGCTCGCCACCCGCCGGTTGCACACCTGACGGGCCAGGCCTTACAGGGCGCCCGATAAGGAGAACACTCAATGGCTTCGCATGAGCACTATTACGTTCCGGCGCAGAGCAAGTGGCCGATCATTGCCACTATCGGCATGTTCATCACAGTGTTTGGCCTGGGCACCTGGTTCAACGACCTCAAGGCTGGGCGACCGGATTCCCATGGCCCGTGGATCTTCTTCTTCGGCGCGTTGTGTCTGGCGTACATGCTGTTCGGCTGGTTTGGTGCGGTGGTCAAAGAGAGCCGCGCCGGGCTGTACAGCCCGCAGCTGGACCGCTCGTTCCGCTGGGGGATGTCGTGGTTCATCTTCTCCGAGGTGATGTTTTTCATCGCCTTCTTCGGTGCGCTGTTTTATGTGCGCAACCTGGCCGGGCCCTGGCTGGGCGGTGAAGGTGCCAAAGGTGTCGCGCACATGCTCTGGCCGAATTTCGAGTTTTCCTGGCCGCTGCTCAATACACCAGATCCGAAACTGTTTCCGCCGCCCAAGGACATCATCGACCCATGGCACCTGCCGCTGATCAACACCATCCTGCTGGTCACCTCCAGTGTCACGGTGACCATCGCGCACCATGCCTTGCGCAAGGATCATCGGGGTGCACTGAAGTTTTGGTTGGGGCTGACCATCGTATTGGGTATCGCCTTCCTGATCCTGCAGGCCTACGAATATCACGAGGCCTATACCGAGCTGGGCCTGACCTTGGGATCGGGGATCTACGGCGCGACCTTCTTCATGCTCACCGGTTTTCATGGTGCTCACGTGACCATGGGCACCTTGATCCTGTTCGTGATGCTGGTGCGGATCATGCGCGGGCATTTCAACCCCGACAAACACTTCGGCTTCGAGGCAGCCAGCTGGTACTGGCACTTCGTTGATGTGGTCTGGGTCGGGCTGTTTATCTTTGTGTACGTGCTGTAGCCAGGTTCAGAACGGCGCGTGGGACACCAGTTGACCGCTGTAGAAGCCCCAGGTAATCAGCGCCAGGGTCAGCGCAGCGAGGGTGACCCGCACGGTCAGGGCTTTGAGCAGGCGAGTGGAATGCCCGTCGTCCTTGACCAGAAAGAACAGGCCACTGAACAGGCTGGCGATGGTCGCCAACAGCATCAGGACAATCGCGGCTTTAAGCATGGCGAAACTCCGGGGGGATGCATCGATGACCTTAAGTATAGCGACTGACCATGGGGTGACTGGGTGAAGCCATTTCGCCCAGGTTGGCTGCCGACCCTGGTAGTGCTGCTGATATTGCCCGGACTCATTGCGCTAGGGTGCTGGCAGTTGGGGCGCGCCGAGGAAAAGCGGGCCTTGCTGGCCAGCTATGCCGAGCGCCAGGCCGGTGAGGCGATTGCTGCTGCGCAGTTGCCGCAGTTGCACGACCCGGCCTATCGCCGGGTGCATCTGTTCGGCCATTTCGACAACCAGCACAGCCTGCTGCTGGATAACCGCATGCGCGATGGCCAGGTTGGCGTCGAACTCTTGCAGCCGTTTTTCGATCAGGCCAGCGGCCTGTGGTTACTGGTCAATCGCGGTTGGCTGCCCTGGCCGGACCGGCGCCATGCGGTGCAGTTCAGCACGCCAGAGCAGGCGCTAAGCCTGGACGCCTGGGTGTATGTCGCCCCCGGTGCCACCTTCCAACTGCATGCCGATCCTGAAGGCGGTAGTTGGCCGCGGTTGCTGACCGCGATCGATGCCTCGCACCTGTGGACGCAGTTGTCGCGTCAAGGCTTCGCCCATGAACTGCGCCTGGAGTCCGGCCCGGCCAGCTATCGGCTGGGCTGGCCGGTGGTTGCAATGGGGCCGGAAAAACACCTGGGCTACGCCGTGCAGTGGTTTGCCCTGGCACTGGCGTTGGTCCTGCTTTACCTCTACTTCGGCTGGTATAACAACAAAAAGGAGAAACAGCATGGGAGCCGTCACGAGTCCACTCAACATGTCTGAAGGCAAGGCGCCGCCAGGTCGCACTCGCGGGCGCCTGCAACTGATCCTGATTCTGCTGGTGGTTCTCGGCCCGATGCTACTGGCCACCGCCATGTACAAGTTGCAGTTCTGGGTGCCCGACAGTCGCAGCTACCACGGCGAAATGATCGGCAACGGTCAGAGCCGTGTCGATCTTGGGGTGAACGCTGATGAACCGCGTTGGCAATTGCTGGTCAGCGCGCCGAAAGAGTGTGCTCTGGATTGTCAGCAACTGGTCTACCTGGCCCGGCAGATTCAGATCGGTCTGGGCCGTGATGCCAGTCGTGCCAGCCATGCGTTGGCCACTACTCAGCCATTGACCAGCGATTATCAAGCCCGACTCGACCGTGAATACCCACAGCTGCAACGCTACCCGCTGGACCTGAGCAAATACGCAGGCGTGAGCCTGGGCAAGCAGGACGCGCAACTGTGGATCGTCGATCCCCACGGCAACCTGGTGCTGCGCTACGACGCCAAGGTCAAGGGCAAAGACTTACTGAATGACCTGCGCCACCTACTGAAACTGTCCAATATCGGGTAGGACTTCGTCATGGCCAGACCTGGATACCGTCTCGCTGTATTTGCCACCGTGCTGGCCCTGGTTGTCGTCCTGCTCGGTGCCTACACCCGTCTTACCCATGCCGGCCTGGGCTGTCCGGATTGGCCGGGTTGCTACGGATTCATCAGCGTACCGAAGACCGAAGCACAATTGGCCCATGCCGAGCGGCACTACCCCGACACCCCGGTGGAGGCGCACAAAGGCCGCAACGAAATGCTCCACCGCTACTTCGCCGGCACTCTGGGGCTGGTGATTACCTTGCTCGCCTGGCAAGCCTGGCGTCGTCATGGTCGCGAGGGGCAGCCGTATCGTCTGCCTTTATTACTGCTTGGGGTGGTGTTTGCACAGGCAGCGTTCGGTATGTGGACGGTAACCCTCAAACTGTGGCCGCAGGTGGTCACTGCACATTTATTAGGTGGGTTTGCCACCCTGAGCCTGCTGTTCCTCCTCAGCCTGCGTTTATCCCGGGCATTTGCGCCCTTGCCCAAACTGCCGCTGAGTGTGCGGCGGGTGGCGGCGTTGGGCTTGCTGGTGGTGATCGGCCAAATCGCATTGGGTGGCTGGGTCAGTGCCAACTACGCGGCGGTCGCCTGTGTCGATCTGCCTACCTGCCATGGCCAGTGGTGGCCACAGGCGGACTTCGCCAACGGCTTTCACTTGACCCAACACATTGGCCCCAATTATCTGGGCGGGCAGTTGGACAGTGATGCCCGCACCGCCATTCACCTCAGCCACCGCCTGGGCGCGCTGTTGGTGACCTGTGTGTTACTGCTGCTCAGTTGGAAGCTGCACCGCCACGGCCTGAGCAGGCTGGCGCGGCTGGTGTTGCTGGCGTTGGCCGTGCAGATCGCTCTGGGCATCAGCAATGTGCTGTTCCATCTGCCATTGCCGGTGGCGGTGGCCCATAACGCCGGGGGGGCCATGCTGTTGCTGTGCATGGTGCTGGTCAATTACCGCATACGCCTGGTGGCCAAGGCCAGGGTTCGTCGGGTTAGCCAGGGTTGGCGCCTGACGCCGCTTAGCAGCGGTGGCGTGGTTCATTATCTGGGGGATAACTCATGGCGACGCTTTTAACCGAGCGCAGGCTGCAGGCCGGTTGGCGTGATTACCTGGAGCTGACCAAGCCCAAGGTGGTGGTGCTGATGCTGATCACTTCCCTGGTGGGCATGTTCCTCGCCACCCGCGCCGGAGTGCCCTGGACCGTGCTGTTGTTTGGCAACCTCGGTATTGCCTGCTGCGCTGGTGGTGCGGCGGCGGTCAATCATGTGGTCGACCGACGCATTGACGCGCTGATGGCCCGTACCCACAAACGGCCACTGGCCGAAGGTCGGGTGACGCCGACAGCGGCGCTGATTTTCGCCCTGCTGCTGTCGCTGTTGGGCATGGCCCTGTTGCTGGTGTTTACCAACGCCCTCACCGCCTGGCTGACCCTTGCTTCGCTGCTCGGCTATGCGGTGATCTACACCGGCTTCCTAAAACGCGCCACGCCGCAGAACATCGTGATCGGCGGGTTGGCCGGTGCAGCGCCACCGCTGTTGGGCTGGGTGGCGGTCAGTGGTCACATCAGCGCCGAGCCGTTATTGCTGGTGCTGATCATTTTCGCCTGGACGCCGCCGCATTTTTGGGCGCTGGCCATTCACCGTAAAGAGGAGTACGCCAAAGCGGACATACCCATGTTGCCGGTGACCCACGGTGAGCACTACACCAAGGTGCACATACTGCTATACACCCTGGTGCTATTGGCGGTCAGCCTGCTGCCTTACGCCATTCACATGAGCGGGCCTCTCTACCTGGCCTGCGCGGTGGTCCTCGGCGCGCGCTTCCTGCAATGGGCCTGGGTGTTGTACCGTGGCAGTCGGCCGCACGCGGCGATCAAGACCTTCAAGTACTCTATCGGGTACCTGTTTTTGCTGTTCATCGCGCTGCTTGTAGACCACTACTTACTGTTGAACCTATGACTCGAACCCAGAAAACCGTTTTCATCCTCGTTGCCCTGGTCGCCGTGATCCTCGGGCTTACCGTCAACAAAGTGCTCAACGGCCGCAGTGAAGGCAACCCGACCGAGCTGATTGATGCCGGCATTATTCTGCTGCCGCAAAGTCGCACGGTGCCTGCGCTGGAAATGACCGACGAAAACGGCCAACCCGTAATGATGGATGAGCTCAAGGGCAAATGGTCGTTGCTGTTCTTTGGTTATACCTTCTGCCCGGATATCTGCCCGACTACCCTGGCACAGTTGCGCCAGGTGAAAAGCGAGTTGCCTAAAGAGGCTGTGGAGCGGCTGCAGGTGGTGTTGGTCAGCGTCGACCCGAACCGCGATACACCGACACAGCTCAAACAGTATCTGGGGTATTTCGACAAGGATTTTCGCGGTGTGACCGGCTCACTGGATAACCTGCAGAAGCTGGCCAATGCAGTGAGTATTCCGTTCATCCCGGCCGATACCAGCAAGCCGAACTATACGGTTGATCACAGTGGCAACCTGGCGCTGCTGGGGCCGGATGGCAAGCAGCGTGGGTTTATTCGTGCGCCGTTCAACAATCAGAAGCTGGTGGCTCAATTGCCGGGATTGCTTAAACGCGACTAATAAAATCGCCGGCTTGACCGCGCCCTTGTATTTCTCTTCGATGAACTTCTTCACTTCCGGGGTGTGCAGGGCTGCAACCAGCTTCTTCACCGCGTCGGTATCCTTGTTGTCTTCACGGGTAACCAGGATGTTCACGTAAGGCGAGTCGCTACCTTCGATGACCAAGGCGTCCTTTTCAGGGTTGAGCTTGGCTTCCAGCGCGTAGTTGGTGTTGATCAGCGCCAGATCGACCTGGGTCAGCACGCGCGGGATGGTCGCGGCTTCCAGTTCACGGAACTTCAGATTCTTGCTGTTCTCGGTAATGTCTTTGACGGTCGAGAGGATATTGGTGTTGTCCTTGAGCTTGATCACCCCCGCCTTGTCCAGCAGCAGCAAGGCACGGCCGCCGTTGGTGGCGTCGTTAGGGATGACCACGGTCGCGGTCGATGGCAACTCATCAAGCTTCTTGTACTTGCTCGAGTAAGCGCCCAACGGCTCCAGGTGCACGCCGGCAACGCTGACCAGCTTGGTGCCCTTGGCTTTGTTGAACTCATCCAGGTACGGCTGGTGCTGGAAGAAGTTGGCGTCCAGACGCTTCTCGGCCACCTGCACGTTCGGTTGGATGTAGTCAGTGAAGACCTTCACCTTCAAGTCCACGCCTTCTTTAGCCAGCGCAGGTTTGACGAACTCGAGGATTTCGGCGTGCGGCACCGGGGTGGCAGCCACGGTCAGGGTCTCGGCCTGAGCGGAGAAGGCCGCAACGGCGGCGACAACAGCAAGCAGCTTTTTCATCAAATCACTCCTTGTGAGGGCCGGTCCGGCCCCCGGTGCGTCGGCATTGCCGACCCATGGGGTTACTTACGGGAAAAATGCACAACCAGTTTGTCGCCCACGCTCTGCAGTACTTGAACCAATATCAGCAGCAAGACCACGGTAACGACCATTACATCCGTCTGGAAACGTTGGTAGCCGAAGCGGATCGCCAGGTCACCGAGGCCGCCTGCGCCCACTACACCAGCCATGGCGGTATAGGAAACCAGAGTAATGGCCGTGACGGTGATCGCCGCGAAGATGCCCGGACGGGCCTCGGGCAGCAACGCATTGGTGATGATCTGGCGGGTCGTGGCGCCCATCGACTGGGTTGCTTCGATAATGCCTCGATCGACCTCACGCAGGGCGGTTTCTACCAGGCGCGCGAAGAACGGCGTAGCGCCCACCACCAACGGTGGAATCGCACCGGCGACGCCCAGCGAGGTGCCGGTGATCAGCACGGTGAACGGAATCATCACGATTAGCAAAATGATGAACGGCAGCGAACGCAGCACGTTGACCACCAGCGACAGCAGCGCATATACGCCCTTCTGTTCGAACAGCTGGCGCGGGCCGCAGAGGAACAGCAGCACGCCCAACGGCAGGCCGAGCAGCACGGTGAAGAACAGCGAGCCGAACAGCATGATCATGGTATCGATCGTCGCCAGCCAGATCTCGGCCCAGTCGACGTTGGCAAAGAAACTCAAAGCGTCCATTAACGCAGTACCTCCATATGAACATCAGCCGCCGTGAAGCGGGCGAAAGCCGCTTCCATGTCGCCGCCAGTGACGGCAAGGGTCAGCTGCCCATACGGGGTGTCTTTGATGCGGTCGATGCGGCCGGCGAGGATGCTGTAGTCCACACCCGTTTCGCGGGCTACGGTGCCGAGCAGCGGCGCATAAGTGGAATCGCCCTGGAAGGTCAGGCGGACAATACGGCCCGGGACATGGGCGAAGTCATCACGCTGCTCGTTCTCGTCGATCTGCTCGTCTTCCTGGACGAAGCGTTTGGTAGTCGGGTGCTGCGGATGCAGGAATACATCGGCTACCGGGCCATGTTCGACGATCTGTCCGGCGTCCATCACCGCAACCCGGTCACAGACCCGGCGGATCACGTCCATTTCATGGGTGATCAGGACGATGGTCAGCTTCAGCTCACGGTTGATCTCGGCCAGCAATTGCAGGACCGAAGCGGTGGTCTGCGGATCGAGGGCGCTGGTGGCTTCGTCGCAGAGCAGGATTTTCGGCTTGGTCGCCAGGGCGCGGGCAATGCCGACGCGTTGCTTCTGGCCACCGGACAACTGCGCCGGGTATTTTTTCGCGTGCTCGGACAGACCCACGCGGGCGAGCAATTCGCTGACCCGGGTGTCGATCTCTTTGCGCGACAGCTCGCCCGCCAGGGTCAGCGGCAGGGCGACGTTGTCGGCCACCGTTTTGGAGGCCAGCAGGTTGAAGTGCTGGAAGATCATTCCGACTTGCTGGCGAAAGCGCCGCAGGTCGTTGGCGTTGAACGCGGTGACATCTTCACCGTCAACGATGATCTTGCCGCCGCTTGGGGCTTCCAGACGGTTGATCAGACGCAGCAGGGTACTTTTACCGGCACCGGAATGGCCGATCAGTCCGAACACCTGGCCGTCTTCGACACTCAGGTTGGTCGGGTGCAGCGCGGGGATGTCCCTACCGGCGACGCGGTAGGTTTTGTGCACATTTTGAAACTCGATCACGTAGCGAACCTTGTGGGGCGCATGGAATTTGGGTCAGCGGTTAGCCGGGGGCGCATTTTAGCCTGTTCGTATAGAGGTTCTTAGCATTTATTTTGCATTTGACCAATGCTGCCGGAATAACGCGATCAGTGGTCAATCCGAATGAACGCTTGCCGGGCTCGGCCAGTCACTACTGAAAGGACCCACCGTGGGGTCGAATCGAGACTGACCGAGGAGAGCGTTCCAATGCCCAGCAAGAAGAATCCGCCCAAGGAAAGCCAACTAGCCGGCACCCAGACCCCGGACCGGGCCAACACCAACGCCAAGCTGCAAAGCCTGGAGGCCTTTCGCAGTGATGCCAGCGGCCAGGCCTTGCGCACCAATCAGGGGGTCAAAGTTGCCGATAACCAGAACAGCCTCAAAGCCGGTGACCGTGGCCCTTCGCTGCTGGAAGACTTCATCATGCGTGAGAAGATCACGCACTTTGACCATGAGCGCATCCCGGAGCGCATTGTTCACGCCCGTGGTACCGGTGCCCATGGCTACTTCCAGGCGTACAAATCCCATGCGGCGCTGACCAAGGCCGGCTTCCTTCAGGACCCTGAGAAGATCACCCCGGTGTTCGTGCGCTTCTCCACTGTACAAGGACCGCGCGGTTCCGGGGATACGGTGCGTGATGTGCGCGGCTTCGCTGTGAAGTTTTTCACCGATGAAGGCAACTTCGACCTGGTCGGCAACAACATGCCGGTGTTCTTCATTCAAGACGCGATAAAGTTTCCTGACTTCGTTCATGCAGTAAAGCCTGAGCCGCATAACGAGATGCCCACCGGCGGCTCGGCGCATGACACCTTCTGGGACTTTGTTTCGCTGGTGCCGGAATCGGCGCACATGGTGATTTGGGCGATGTCCGACCGCGCCATCCCGAAAAGCCTGCGGACCATGCAAGGTTTTGGTGTTCACACTTTCAGGATGATCAATGCCCAGGGTAAGCCGAGCTTCGTAAAATTCCATTGGAAGCCCAAGGCAGGTGTCTGTTCGCTGCTATGGGACGAAGCGCAGAAGCTTGCAGGTAAAGACACTGACTACCATCGCCGCGACCTTTGGGAGGCGATCGAAACCGGCAACTATCCGGAGTGGGAGTTCGGTGTGCAGATCGTTGCCGAAGAGGATGAAGATAAGTTCGACTTTGACTTGCTCGACCCGACCAAGATCATCCCCGAAGAACTGGTGCCGGTGATCCCGTTGGGCAAGATGGTGCTCAACCGCAACCCGGACAACTTCTTCGCCGAAACTGAGCAGGTTGCCTTTTGCCCTGGGCACATTGTCCCCGGCATCGATTTTTCCAATGACCCGCTGCTGCAAGGGCGCTTGTTCTCTTACACCGATACGCAAATTAGCCGTCTTGGCGGGCCGAACTTCCACGAGATCCCGATCAACCGCCCGCTGGCGCCCAACCACAACGGCCAGCGTGACGCCCAGCACCGGGTCACCCTGGACAAGGGGCGGGCTTCCTACGAGCCCAACTCAATTGATGACGGCTGGCCCAAGGAGACGCCACCAGCCGCCAGCGATGGCGGTTTCGAGTCTTATCCTGAGCGGATCGAAGCGCACAAGGTTCGCCAGCGCAGTCCTTCCTTTGCCGACCACTTCTCCCAGGCGCGGCTGTTCTTCAACAGCATGAGCAACACCGAGAAAGAGCACATCATTAGCGCCTACAGCTTTGAGCTGGGCAAGGTTGAACGCGAACATATCCGGGCCCGAGAGGTCAATGAGATCCTCGCCAACATCGACTTGAAACTGGCCGCACGAGTGGCCGAGAACCTCGGGCTGTCAGCGCCGAACCAGGGCACGGTAGCAGTACCTGAAACCAGCCTGAAAAAGTCGCCGGCCCTGAGTCAGATGAACCTGTTGGGTGAAGGCATCAGGGGCCGCAAGGTCGCGGTACTGGTGGCTGATGGTGTGGATGGCGACAGCGTCGACACGTTGGTCAAAGCGCTAGAAGCCGAAAGCGCTCAGATCAAACTGCTCGGCCCTACCTCGGCGCCGGTCAAGACCGCGCAGGGTAAAGCCCTGGCCGTGGACGCATCGATGGAAGGTCTGCCGTCGGTAGTGTTCGATGCACTCTGGGTGCCTGCCGGCAAGGCATCGCTACAAACGTTGGCGGCCAGCGGTGTGGCGTTGCATTTCCTGCTTGAGGCTTACAAGCATTTGAAGCCGATCGGACTTGCCAGCGAGGCGCAGCCGCTGCTGGACAAACTGGGCTTGAAGGCCGATAGCGGCTTGCTGTTGGGCAACGACGCGAAAACCTACAAGGCCTTTATCAAGGCCATCGGCAAGCATCGAGTATGGGAGCGTGAGGCTGCAACACAGGCGATTCCAGCCTAAGAGGCGGATACGGGTGCCCATCTGGGCACCCGCTTATTCAAGGACGGCGTGGCACCAGCACTGCTTGCGCCGGTTGGTTGCGACGAATTTCGTGGGTCTGGTTCAGGGCGAAGTCGTTGTCCAGCTTATGCACGCGTTTGCCCAGCAGGGTTTTCAGCCATGGGGCGTCATCCTTGCGCGGAACCTGGAATACCACGTCGCACTGGTAGTTCACGACGTCAGCGGCGATATCATCCAGTTGCCGACGCATTTCCCGAATATTGGTGGTTTTCAGCGCGACAACGGTAGTCTCAGCGGTTGGGTCGATCAGCTTCGCTGCCGGGCGTGCCTCGGCAGCCTTGAGCGCCGCTTCGGCCTTGTCCAGTTCATCCTTGCGTGCCTGGGCAATGGCGCCATTGACGCCACCGGTCAATGCCGGTGCCTTGGGCATCAGGGCGCGGGCACGGCTCAGGGCGGTGGCGGCAGCGTTGACGTCACCCTTTTGCAGGACGATCTGGCTGCGTTGCAGGTAGGCTTCAGCCAGCTTGCGCTGATATTGCTCGACCCGACTGTCGTTGGGAGCCTGGGCTTGCAACGCGGCCAACTGATCTTCGGCGGTAGCCAGCTCACTGCTGGCGATGCTTTGCTCCAACTGCTGCCAGGCATCCGCCTGAGCAGTTGTGCCAGCGTTATCGGTGGGGGTGCTGGAGCACGCAGCCAGGATCAGCGAAAACGCGGCAAGGAGCAGATAACGGGAGGCGAACGGCTTCATTCCTGCGTCTCTCTATTTGCGCAAAAAGCGAGCAAGTCTACACCCAGTCCGCAGACTCGAAAATAAATCTTCAGAGCCCGGCACGATTTAAATGTCGCAGGGTGCAACCGGCGCGGCTGCACCCGAGGGGGTCAGCGCCGCGGCAAGGCCAGGCTCAGCAAGAATAGCACTGCCGCGCAGACCACGATCGAAGGGCCGGCCGGCGTGTCTTTGAACCAGGACAAAGCCAGCCCCCCACATACCGCGGTAACTCCAAGCAGGCTGGCGCCCAGGGCCATCTGTTCAGGCGAGCGGGCGTGACGTTGCGCCGCAGCGGCAGGAATGATCAGCAATGAGGTGATCAACAGCACGCCGACGATTTTCATCGCCACAGCGATCACTACGGCGATCAATAGCATCAGCGCCAGACGTAGCGTGGCTACTGGCAGGCCTTCGACCATGGCCAGTTCTTCATGCACAGTCACGGCAAGCAGCGGCCGCCAGAGCACTACCAGCAACAGCAGCACGGCGGTGCTGCCGCCGAGGATCCAGGCCAGGTCGCTCGGGCTGATCGCCAGCAGGTCACCGAACAGATAGGCCATCAAATCGATGCGCACATCGTGCATGAAACTCAGCACCACCAGGCCAAGGGACAAGGTACTTGGTGCGAGGATACCCAGCAGGGTATCGGAGGCCAGCGGCTGGCGTTGCTGCAGGGTGACCAGCAGCAATGCCAGCAACAGGCAGCCGACTGTCACCGCCAACGCCGGGCTGATATCCAGGACAAAGCCCAGCGCCACGCCTAGCAGTGCGGCGTGGGAAAGGGTGTCGCCAAAATAGGCCATGCGCCGCCAGACCACGAATGACCCCAAAGGGCCGGCAACCAGCGCCAGGGCCAAGCCTGCAAGTAGGGCGTAAAGCAGGAAATCAGCCATGCTTGCAGTGTTCTCCGTGTACGTGGCCGCCTTTGGCCGGGGCAACCACCGAGCCATGCAAGTCGTGGGCATGGTCGTGGTGGTGGTGGTAGATCGCCAGGCTTGGCGCGTTGCTGCCGAACAGCTCGACGAAGGCTGGATCGCCACTGACCTGCTCCGGGTGACCCGAGCAGCAGACATGACGGTTCAGGCAGACCACCTGGTCCGTGGTACTCATGACCAGGTGCAGGTCATGGGAGACCATCAGCACGCCGCAACCATGGCGGTCACGCAGGCGGGTGATCAGGCTGTACAACTCAGCCTGACCGGCCACATCGACACCTTGCACCGGCTCATCCAGCACCAGCAGCTCAGGCTCGCGCAGCAGCGCTCGGGCCAGCAGCACACGCTGCATTTCGCCGCCGGAAATACCCTGGATCGGACTGTCGATCACCTGTTCGGCGCCGACTTCATTCAGCGCGCTCAGCGCTGCGGCTCGGTCGACACCCGGGACCAGGCGCAGAAAGCGCAGCACCGATAGCGGCAAGGTAGCGTCTACCTGGAGTTTTTGTGGCATGTAACCGATTCGCAGGCGCGGCTTGCGCCAGACCTTGCCGGTGTGAGGTTTGAGCAAACCCAGCACGGCACGCACCAGGGTGGTTTTACCCGCGCCGTTGGGGCCGATTAAAGTGACAATCTGGCCGGGCTCTACCGCCAGGTCGATGCTATCGAGCACCGCTTGCCCGGAGAACGCCACGCCAACTTGTTCAAGGCGAATCAGCGCATTGCTCATCAGGCGCTCCGGCAGTTGCTGCATAGGCCGACCACTTCGACGGTCTGCGTCTCGACGCTGAAGCCGACGTCCTTGGCACTGGCAACGATGGCATCGCTGATGCTGGTCTGCTCCAGCTCGATCGCTACGTGGCATTCACGGCAGATCAGAAATTGCCCTTGGTGAGTATGTTCCGGATGGCTGCAACCGATGAAGGCGTTGAGCGAGGCGATGCGGTGCACCAGGCTGTTTTCCAGGAGGAAATCCAGGGCTCGGTAGACCGTCGGTGGCGCCGCCCGCCGGCCATCCTGCTCGCTCAGTACGGCAAGAATGTCGTAGGCGCCCAAGGGCTTGTGGCTTTGCCAGACCAGTTCCAGCACCCGGCGGCGCAAGGCAGTCAGGCGCAACCCCTGGCGCGCGCACAGGGCATCGGCCTCGGCCAGGGCGCTATGGACGCAATGGGAGTGGTCGTGGGGGCGGTTGGCCAGCGGGGTTTTAGGCATGGGCGGCGACGGTTCTGATTAGAGACGTTATTATGTTACCTGTTCCTGCCCCTTTGAGTGGTCATCGTGTCCCGATTTTTTGCCCTTTTTGTCGCTTTTACTGCCACCTTGGTGATGGCCCAGGCACAGGCTGAAGTCCGTGTCCTGACCAGCATCAAGCCTTTGCAGCAGATCGCCGCCGCGGTTCAGGACGGTGTTGGCACGCCTGAAGTGCTGCTGCCGCCAGGCGCTTCCCCACATCACTATGCGCTGCGCCCTTCCGACGTACGGCGGGTGAATGATTACGACCTTTTGTACTGGATCGGGCCGGACATGGAGGGTTTCCTGCCGCGGGTGCTCAAGGGTCGCAGCAAGTCCAGCGTCGCTATCCAGGACCTGCCCGGCTTGCAGTTGCGCCACTTTGGTGAAGACAGCCATTCCCACGATCATGATGACGATGCCGATGCCGACGAGCATGACCACGATCATCGCCCCGGCAGCCTGGATGCTCACTTATGGCTGTCGTCGGTTAACGCCCGGGTGATTGCCGCGAAGATGGCCAGCGACCTGAGTGCTGCCGATCCGGCCAGTGCCGGCCGTTACCAACGTAACCTGAAAACGTTTGGTGAGCGCCTGGACGCTTTGGACCTACGCCTGAAAAAGCGCTTGGCAGGAGTCAGCGGCAAACCCTATTTCGTCTTCCATGAAGCCTTCGATTACTTCGAGTCGGCCTACGGACTGAAGCATACCGGCGTATTCAGTGTCGCTGCCGAAGTGCAGCCAGGGGCCCAGCATGTGGCGGCAATGCGCAAGCGTCTGCAGGAAGTGGGCAAGACCTGTGTGTTCAGCGAGCCGCCGCTGCGCCCGCGTCTGGCTGAGACGCTGACGGCAGGCTTGCCGGTAACCCTGGCCGAGTTGGATGCTTTGGGTGGGACTGCGCCAATCAGCGCTCAAGGGTATGAACAGTTGCTGGAAAATCTGGGGAATGATCTGGGCGGGTGCTTGGAAAAGCTATAGCGCCTTCAATCGCCGGCAAGGCCGGCGACGTTTTTTGAGACTTACAAAGCAAACGGCAAGGCGATTTCCACTTGCTGGCGCGCCGCCAGGCGTACTTCAAAGTCGGCCGGATCGTGAATCAGTACGTCCATCCCGGCAAACGACTCCGCAGCAATCAGACGCGACAGCCAAAAGCGTACGCAGGCAATGCGCAGCATCACCGGCCACAGCTGCGCTTCGGCTGCGCTGAATGGCCGTAGCCCCGCATAAGCGCCGAGTAACGCCCGCGCCCGTGGGCCGTCAATCTTGCCCAGCTCGTCACAGCACCAGTCATTGAGGGTGATGGCCAGGTCGTAAAGCATCGGCCCGGAGCAAGCGTTGTAAAAGTCGATCACCCCGGTCAGGTGAGTCCCTTCGAACAGCACATTGTCACGGAACAGGTCGGCGTGCAGGTTGGCCCGCGGCAGCGCCATGATCTGCGCATGGTGTGCACTGATCTCGTCCAGGCAGCCTTGGAGAAGCTGGCGCTGTGGCGAGTTCAGGCGCGGCATCAGCTCGGCGCCGGTCTCCAGCATCCAGTCTAGGCCACGGTCAGTCTTGCGCTCCAGGACCTTGTTACGGGTCGCCAGGTGCAGGTGGCCCAGCCATTCGCCGATCTGTACGCAATGCTGATTGTTGACCTCTTTGATGTGCTTGCCAGGCAGCCGCGGCTGCAGCAGCGCCGGCTTACCGGCCAGTTCGCGCAATGCCACGCCGTCAGTGCCGCGCAAGGCGTAAGGCACCGGCAGGTCGGCGTCATGCAGCACGTCGAGCAATTCGATGAAAAACGGCAGGTCCTGGATTGGTCCGCGTTCGACCAGCGTCAGCACGTACTCTCCCTGTTCCAGACTGACAAAGAAGTTGCTGTTCTCGGTACCGGCGGCAATACCCTGGAAGTCCCGCAGGCGACCCAGGCCATATGGCGCCAGAAAGGTTTCCAGCTCAGGCCGGGTCAGGGGGGTGAAGACTGACATGATCAAAAATTGCCCATACGGGCACTTCTGCAGGGAAGTGCCAGGTTGATTAGAAGGGTACGCCTTACCACTCGAAGATTTTCCACGAGGGGATCAGCATGTCCGGCTGATCGGAGCGAATGAAATTCTCCTCCGTACCATCGGCGCGTACCAGGAAATAAGGTTTACCAACTTTCGGGGTGACCTTGATTGCGTACAGGAAGCCGTTTTGGCGGTACTCCTGAATGGTTTTATCGCCTTCCGTGCGAATGGTTACATCCGGGTCAGCCGAGGGTGCTTCGTCTGCGGCCATGGTGACGACCGGAGTGACTGCCAACAGGCTGAGCAGCAACAGGCGATTTAGTGTGCGCATGATAACCTTGTCCCTTTGTCGTCAATGTTCCGGACATTCTAGCGCCGGGCCCGTCGAAAAGGTTGATTCTGCTCATGAGCCAAGCTCCCCTCGTCCTGGTGGACGGTTCCTCATACCTCTACCGCGCCTTTCACGCGTTGCCGCCGCTGACTACCTCCAAAGGCATGCCGACCGGTGCGGTCAAGGGCGTGCTGAACATGCTCAAAAGCCTGCGCAAACAGTATCCGGACAGCCTGTTAGCAGTGGTGTTCGACGCCAAGGGCGGCACCTTTCGCGACGAGATGTTCGCCGAATACAAAGCCAATCGGCCCAGCATGCCGGATGACCTGCGCGTGCAGATCGAGCCGCTGCATGCCAGCGTTCGGGCCTTGGGCTATCCGCTGCTGTGTGTGGAAGGCGTCGAGGCCGACGACGTGATCGGCACTCTGGCCCGCAGCAGTGCCGCGGCTGGACGTCCGGTGATTATCTCCACCGGCGACAAGGACATGGCGCAACTGGTCGACGGCCACATTACCCTGGTCAATACCATGACCGGCACCGTTCTCGATGTACCTGGCGTACACGAGAAATTCGGTGTTGGTCCTGAACACATCATCGATTTCCTCGCCCTGATGGGCGATAAGGTCGACAACATCCCCGGTGTGCCGGGCGTGGGTGAAAAGACCGCCGTTGGCTTGCTGACCGGTATCGGCGGCGGTCTGCGTGATCTGTACGAGAACCTCGACAAGGTTCCCGGCCTGGCCATCCGTGGCGCCAAGACCTTGCCTGCCAAGCTGCAAGAGCACCGCGACGCGGCCTTTCTTTCCTATGAGCTAGCGACGATCAAGATCGATGTGCCGCTGGACGTCGAGGTCGATGCGCTGGTCTGCGGTGAACCGGACCGCGAGGCGTTGCTTGAGCTGTACACCGAGATGGAATTCAAGAGCTGGATCGACGAGGTGCAACGCGAGGCCAAGCGTGCCGGCCAGGAAATCGTTGCCGAAGTGCTCGAAGAAGTGGTCGAGGCGAAGTACGAAACCATCCTCGATCAGGCCCGTTTCGACGCCTGGCTGGACAAGCTGCGTGCTGCGCCGCTGTTCGCCTTCGACACCGAGACCACTGGCCTGGATGCGCAACAGGCGCAGCTGGTTGGCCTGTCGTTCGCAGTGCAGGCCCATGAAGCCGCTTATGTGCCGTTGACCCACAACTACATGGGCGTACCCGAGCAACTGGACCGTGACAGCATATTGCTGGCACTCAAACCATTGCTTGAGGACCCGAAGAAACTCAAAGTCGGGCAGAACGCCAAGTACGACATGAACATCCTCGCCAACTGCGCCATCGGCGGTGATAGCGCCAACGGCATCCTGATGCAGGGCGTGGCCTATGACACCATGCTTGAATCCTATGTACTCGACTCGACGGCTACCCGTCACGACATGGACAGCTTGGCGCTCAAGTACCTGAACCACACCACCATTGGTTTTACCGACATTGCTGGTAAAGGCGCCAAACAGCTGACATTCGACCAGATAAACCTGGAACAGGCCGGCCCTTATGCCGCTGAAGATGCCGACGTGACGCTGCGTTTGCACCAGGCGCTACAGCAGAAGCTGGCGAAAACGCCGAGTGTTTTGCCGGTGCTCACCGATATTGAAATGCCGTTGGTACCAGTGCTGGCGAAGATCGAGCGCCAGGGTGCGTTGGTCGACGCCAATCTGCTCGGCATCCAGAGTGTCGAACTGGGCGAGAAGCTGGTGCAGTTGGAGCGTGAAGCCTTTGAGATCGCTGGTGAAGCGTTCAATCTCGGTTCGCCCAAGCAGTTGGGCGTCATCCTCTACGACAAGCTGGGCATGCCGGTCCTCAGCAAGACCGCCAAGGGCCAGGCTTCGACTGCCGAAGCAGTGCTGGCCGAGCTGGCCGACATGGACTTCCCATTGCCCAAGGTGCTGATGCAGTACCGCTCCCTGAGCAAGCTCAAAAGCACCTACACCGACCGATTGCCGGAGCAGATCAACCCGCGCACCGGGCGTATCCACACGTCTTACCAGCAGGCCGTTGCCGCCACGGGGCGTTTGTCCTCCAGCGACCCGAACCTGCAGAACATTCCAATCCGCACCGCCGAAGGCCGGCGTATCCGCCAGGCGTTCGTCGCTGCACCCGGCTACAAACTGTTGGCCGCAGACTACTCGCAGATCGAACTGCGGATCATGGCTCACTTGGCCAAAGACGAGGGTCTATTGCACGCCTTCCGCAATGACCTCGACGTGCACCGGGCAACGGCCGCAGAAGTTTTCGGTGTCGACCTGGCTGACGTGACTACTGACCAACGGCGTAGCGCCAAGGCGATCAACTTCGGCCTGATCTATGGCATGAGCGCCTTTGGCTTGGCCAAGCAGATCGGCGTCGACCGCAAGCAGTCTCAGGCTTATATCGACCGCTATTTTGCCCGTTACCCTGGTGTGCTGGCCTACATGGAACGCACCCGCGCACAAGCCGCCGAGCAAGGCTTCGTCGAAACCTTGTTCGGACGTCGCCTGTATCTGCCGGAGATCAACGCGAAGAACCCGGCGTTGCGCAAGGGCGCCGAACGCACGGCGATCAACGCGCCGATGCAAGGCACGGCGGCAGACATTATCAAGCGCGCGATGGTGGCGGTGGACAACTGGCTGACCGACTCGGGCCTGGACGCACGGGTGATCCTGCAGGTACACGACGAACTGGTTCTGGAAGTACGTGAAGACCTGATCGAGCAGGTGCGTGAACAAATTCGTCCGTACATGAGCAATGCCGCTGCGCTCGATGTGCCGCTGCTGGTTGAGGTCGGAGTGGGGGCAAACTGGGACGAAGCGCATTAAAAATGCAGCTATATGCAGGGAAAAGCTGCGGCATATCGTCGCGGCTTTTCTCGCCTCAGGGCCGTTAGCGCGAAAAGATGTTGGCCCTATCGCAAATAGTTTCTAAACCTTCGGAACTAAACCGGTGAACCACGACTCAGAGTAACTGAATGGCTGGTGAAGCCCTTCGATGCTCCTATGTTGTGTTAAGTGTTGGCAGATATCTGGACCCCGCCCTAGCGGTCCGGAACTTGGACCCCGAACTTCCCCCTCCCCATACGAAGTCCGGGGTTTTTTTTGTCCGGAATTCACCGGGCAGCCCTTATTCTGCGGGCTTGTCAGCCAGTTCCATCCACTTCGCCAGCACGCCGTAGGCCTCTTCCAGGCCTTGGCGCTTGGGCGCCGAGAACAGCTGGATGGTTACGGTATCGCCCCACCCCTTGCGGATTTCCGACTGCACTTTAAGCAGGGTGTTCTTGGCGGCGCCAAAGGTCAGCTTGTCGGCCTTGGTCAGCAGGATGTGCATGGGCATGCCTGCCGCCTGAGACCAGTCGAGCATCATCTTGTCGAAGTCGGTCATCGGATGGCGCACGTCCATCATCAGGATCAAGCCCTTGAGGCACTCGCGGCTGCCCAGGTAGGCCTCAAGGTGCTTTTGCCAGTGCTGCTTGAGCGGAATCGGTACTTTTGCATAACCGTAGCCGGGCAAGTCGACCAAACGCCGTTCATCGTCCAGACTGAAGAAATTCAACAGCTGGGTCCGCCCCGGGGTTTTCGAGGTGCGAGCCAGGCTGGCGTGGGTCAGGGTATTCAGGGCGCTGGACTTGCCGGCGTTGGAGCGGCCGGCGAAGGCCACTTCATAGCCTTGGTCATCCGGGCACTGGTCGACCTTGGCAGCGCTGAGGGCGAATTTGGCCTGTTGGCAGAGACCGAGAATGGGGTTTTTGACTTGCATGGTTTATCCGGTTGGGCGTTGCGCGAGGGGGTCTCGGCAAGCGGTGTCATTTCCGTTTCAGTAACGGGAGTATATAATGCCCCAGTTTTTGTGTGCGCATTATCCCGGCGTAGGAGGATGTGCACGGGGGCGGTTGATTCAAGCTTGCGCAGTAGAACGCAGTGCAACCCCCAACCCTGAATGGTCGTTCGTATGACGAAATGGCTGCTTGCTGTAGGTGTCTTGATACCGTTTTTCAGCGCTCAGGCTACACAGGATCCCCAGGCAGTGTACAAGCGAGCATGTGCCGCTTGCCATGCCGGACAGCTACCACAGGCACCGCGTTTGGGTGACCAGGCAGCATGGGAGCCACGGCTGGCGCAGGGGATGGAGACGCTGGTGAAGCATGTTACACAGGGTTTCAAGGCTATGCCGCCGCGTGGATTGTGCATGGACTGCAGTGCCGAGGACTACCAGGCGATCATCCACTGGATGAGTCGGAGTCCCGATACATAACTCTTTCACCCTTAGCCGTAGTTGGATTAGCTGATGAACAAACTACTCGTGAGTCTGCTGTTGACCTTGGGCGTCACCGGTGCCGCCAATGCCGCAGAGCCTATCAAAGGGGATGCCGCTGCTGGTCAGGCCAAAACTGCTGTATGTGGCGCGTGTCACAATCCGGACGGCAACAGCATGGCGCCGAACTTTCCGAAACTTGCAGGCCAGGGTGAGAAGTACCTGGAAAAACAATTGCACGACATCAAGTCGGGCAAGCGCACCGTGCTGGAAATGACCGGCATGCTCGCCGCCTTCAACGATCAGGACATGGCGGACATCGCTGCCTACTTCTCCAGCCAGAAAGGCAGCGTCGGTGCTGCTGATCCGAAACTGGTCGAGCATGGTCGTGCCCTGTTCAATGGCGGTGATATCGAGAAAGGCCTGCCTGCCTGCACCGGCTGCCACTCGCCCAATGGCGCAGGCATTGCTTTGGCCGGCTTCCCGCACCTGGGTGGCCAGCACGCTACCTACGTGGCCAAACAGCTGACCGACTTCCGCGAAGGTAACCGCACCAATGATGGCGATGCCACCACCATGCGCACCATCGCTGCCAAGCTCAGCAACAAGGACATCGAAGCGCTGTCCAGCTACATCCAGGGTCTGCACTGATCCCGCCTGTCGCGACAACGTTAACGCTGGGTTAATACTGCAGCGTAAAGATGAAAAGGGCGGCCTCGGCCGCCCTTTTTTGTGCCCGCTGCCGTTACACTAACGAACTCGGGCCCGCTTCGACCTGTCTCACTGCAGGTCGTGTCGAGGCGACCAAATTGACTGCTCAGGAGTGAAGCATGCGTAATCTGATTCTCAGCGCCACGTTGGTCGCCGCCAGCGTCTTCGGTATGACTGCCCAGGCTGCACAGCCTATCGGGGCTGCCGAGCCTATCGAGGCTGGCAAGCAGTATGCTGAGCTGAGCACCCCGGTACCGGTGTCGGTGCCAGGCAAGATCGAAGTCGTGGAGCTGTTCTGGTATGGCTGCCCGCACTGCTACAGCTTCGAGCCGGTGGTTAACCCATGGGCCGAGCAACTGCCAGAAGACGTCAACTTCAAGCGTATCCCGGCCATGTTCGGCGGCCCATGGGATGCCCACGGCCAGATGTTCCTGACCCTTGAAGCCATGGGTGTCGAGCACAAAGTTCACGCTGCTGTATTCGATGCGATCCAGAATCAGCGCAAGCAATTGACTAAGCCTGATGACATGGCCGACTTCCTCGCCACTCAAGGTGTCGACAAGGACAAGTTCCTCGCCACCTTCAACTCCTTCGCCATCAAAGGCCAGGTGCAAAAGGCTAAAGAGCTGGCGAAGAAGTACGAAATCACTGGCGTACCAAGTATGGTCGTCAACGGCAAATACCGCTTTGACCTCGGTACTGCCCAAGGCCCTGAAGGCGTCCTCAATGTTGCCGACTTCCTGATCGCCAAGGAGCGCGCCGCCAAGTAAGCGGCGACTAGCATGCGCCGCTGGCGAGCTGAGCGAAGCGTTGGCCTGCACGACCCGCGGGTCAACGAACATCACCTGCAGGCTAATGGCCTGCCCGAGGATGGGCGCCTGCGCCTGCTCAGTTTCAATATCCAGGTGGGCATCAGTACCGAACGTTATCGGCACTATCTGACCAAGAGCTGGCAGCATTTGCTGCCGCACAACGGGCGTGCTGGCAACTTGCAGAAGATCGGTGACCTGCTCGGTAATTTCGACCTGGTGGCGCTGCAGGAAGCTGACGGCGGAAGCATGCGCTCGGGGTACGTCAACCAGGTCGAACACCTGGCCCAGCTGGGGGCCTTCCCTTACTGGTATCAGCAGCTCAACCGTAACCTCGGGCGCTTTGCCCAGCACAGCAATGGCGTGCTCAGCCGTCTCAAGCCGCAACTGCTTGAAGATCACCCCCTGCCCGGCCCGGCTGGACGCGGAGCGATTCTGGTGCGTTTCGGTGAAGGCGAAGATGCGCTGGTCGTAGTAATGATGCACCTCGCACTGGGTTCCAAGACTCGTGCCCTGCAGCTCGCCTACATCCGCGAATTGATCGGCGGCTACCGTCATCAGGTGTTGATGGGCGACATGAACACCCACGCCACTGACCTGCTTGAGCATTCGCCACTGCGCGATCTGGGCCTGGTCGCTCCTCAGGTGCAAGCCACCTTCCCTAGTTGGCGGCCGCAGCGCTGCCTTGATCACATTTTGCTCAGCTCAAGCCTGACCCTGGAACGGGTAGAGGTGCTGGCCCAGCCTATTTCCGATCATCTTCCGGTCGCGGTTGAGATTCGTTTGCCTGATGCCCTTGCTGTGGATACCCTGCCCGCTTTGAGCTAATTGCCATCACCCCTCTGCGGACCCAGGCATGACCGACGAAGCCCAGCGCTGGAAAGAAAAGTACCTCAAGAGCATCGAACAGCAAGACAAGCTCGAGCGCCGTTGGGAAGCCCGCCTCGACCTGCTGCGCCGTGGTCTGGTGCGCAGCACCCTGGCCGCTGAAGGTAGCGACCGCGCGGTGGACCAGTGCATGAAGGAAATGCGCGAAGTCATTCGTACCGACAACATGGACGCTGCCCTCGCGGGGTTGATCCCGCGCCTGGAAAAAGCCGTACTCGACTCCGAGCAGCGCCGCGAGACCCGTGTTGCTCAAGTCAGTAGCGCCCTCACCTCGTTGGTTAGCCAACTGCAGACCTTGCCGTTACCCAGTGATGTCAGTCGCCCGTTGAAGAAGTTCGCCAAGCAAGTAGAGGCCCGCGCCAGTCAGCCTCGTGAGGTGCCGCTGCTGCTGGGCGAGCTCAGTGGCTTGCAAGGCCAGGCGCTGTCGGCCCTTGAGCGGCCTGAAGAGCCACAGCGACCAGGCCTTTTGCAGCGTCTGTTTGGCAACCGTGAAGGTGAAACGGATAATTTGCAGCCAGCGCTGGCTGTTGCCACCTCGGTTGAGCCTGAGGTGACAGAGCAGTCGACGCCGACGCAATTTTCGCCGGCAGCTGTGCCGCCGCCGCAAGCGCCTGTTGACGTCGACGAATTGCAGCCGCTGGAGGTTACCGACGAAGTTATGGTCGAGCCGTTGCCGTCAGCAGTCGATACGACAGGCGCGAGCGAAATGCCGGTGATCGAAGCGGCACCCCCGCTGCCAGCAAATGCTGAACCCGAGGTCGAGCCAAGGCCAGGAGAGAGTGAGCAGGATGTACTGGCGCTGCTCGAGCACCGTCCAGACGAGCCTCAAAACGATCAGCCCGAAGTGCTTCCAGTAGAGGACGAAGAGGCGCACTACGCCCTGCCGGACGGTACTGAACCCAGCTACAGCTCGGTCGCCACACACATCGAAGAAACCCTGCTTGGCCTGCTGGATGACCTGACCCTGCCTGAGCGCTACAAGGCTCAGGCCCAGTCTGTGCGCGAACGCCTGGAACATGGCCTGAACTGGTACGAGCTGTTGCCAGTGCTGGATGACCTGGCAGTACTGATGTTGGCGATCAACGACAGCGGACAGCATGAGTTCGAGGCTTATCTGCAGCAACTCAACGAACGGCTTGAGTCGTTCCAGAGTCATTTGCATGAGGCCAGTGAAGGTCATGCAGACAATACGTCCGCTGCCCGCGATCTGGACAACCAGCTGCGCGAACACGTTGATGGCCTGCAAAGCAGTGTGCAGGGGGCTGCGGATCTGGACAGCCTCAAGCACATCCTGGAAAACCGCCTGGAAGGCCTGCTTGGCACCATGGACGAGCATCAGCACCAGCGTGATCAGCGTGAGCAGGACATGGCCAGTCGCCTGCAAGGCTTGGCCGAACGTGTCGCGAGCATGGAACAGGAAGCCATGGGCTATCGCGAACACCTTGAGGAGCAGCGCCAAAAGGCCCTGATCGACCCTCTTACTGGCCTGCCCAACCGGGCGGCCTGGTCTGAGCGAGTGGAGCAAGAGGTGCTGGAGTGGCAGGAAAACGGCGGTCATCTGTTGATGGCGATCCTCGACCTCGATCACTTCAAGCGCATCAATGACAGCTATGGTCACCTAGCTGGCGACAAGGTCCTGAAGATTGTCGCCAACGTGTTGCGCAAACGCCTGCGTAGCCGAGATTTCATCGCCCGCTTCGGTGGTGAAGAGTTTGTGCTGCTTATTCCACAGACGGCGATGGCAGCCGGTTGTCAGCTGGCGGAAGGTCTGCGGGCGGCAATTGAGGCCTGCCCGTTCCACTTCAAGGGCGAGCGGGTGACCATTACACTGTCGATCGGTATCAGCGCTTTCCGCTCTGGAGAGCGCAGTGAGATGGTGCTCAAGCGCGCCGACGAAGCCCTGTACCGGGCGAAACATCTGGGCAGAAATCGAGTCGAACTGGGATAAGTGGTGGTCACGCGGATACGTTATGCTATTGCATTGCAGATCATCACACGTGCCCTTCTCCATGAAAGCCATACTCACCGCGCTCCTGCTGTTGACCCTGGCAGGTTGCAGCAGTGGCTTGCGAATTGACCGCAGCCACCCTTCGGTCAATCAGGACGAACGCATTCAGTTTGTCATCCTGCACTACACCAATGCCTCGCTGGAGCGCTCCCTGCAATTATTGACTCACGGCGAAGTCAGCAGCCACTACCTGGTGGGTGACTCGCCTGCGACCGTCTATCAGTTGGTGGATGAAAGCCGACGCGCCTGGCATGCCGGTGACAGTCAGTGGGATGGCCGCACTTGGCTCAATTCCAGCTCCATTGGCATCGAAATCGTCAACCCGGGATTTACCGATACACCGAACGGTCGGGTCTGGCACCCCTACACCGAAGCACAGATCGAGGCGTTGATCGCGTTGCTCAAGGATATCGTCAAGCGCAACAACATCCAGCCTCGCTACATCATTGGCCACAGCGACATCGCGCCGTCGCGCAAACTGGACCCAGGCCCGATGTTCCCCTGGAAGCGCCTGGCCGACGCGGGCCTGGGTGTCTGGCCGGATGCGCGGGCAGTTGCCCAGCAGCAGGCGCGTTTCAGCGTCAATCCACCGAGTATCACCTGGTATCAGCAGCAATTGTCGCGTTTTGGTTATGCCATTGAACAGACCGGCGTCTACGACGTCAGCACCAAGCATGTGCTGGCGGCGTTCCAGATGCGCTTTCGTCCCCAGCGTTTTGACGGCGTACCGGATGCGCAAACGGCGGCGATGTTGCAGGTGCTCAACAGCCGCTAAATGACGGCGCCGCCAAACGGGCAGGCTGATTTCACCGGCAGTTGCTATACCTCTTGGTATTCAACTGGATATGCCTCGATGTCAGCTACCCTGTCCGTGCTGCGCCACTTGCTCTATCGTCCCTGGTTACTAGCCACACTTGCGGCTTCGGCCAGCGCAATTTTATTGCTGGTCGCCAGCATTGGTGTCGCCATGCACCAGGCGCAGCAGAGCGAAAGTGAGCAGATGAATGCCAAGGGCGAGCGTTTCCTCGAGCGTCTGGAGCAGATCTTCGGCCAGTTGCGCGAAGGCGTCGACGAACTGCAGGCACAACCACTGCGCGGCTGTGATGCGGCGATGCTCGGGGTGCTGCAACAAGTTGGCTTCAAGTATCGGTTTGTCTACGAAGCGGCTTATGTCGATGGCACGGTTGCCTGTTCGAATCGGATTGGTGAGCGCACGATCAATCCCTTGCGGCCTCCAGACATTGGTGGGCCGACCTATAGCTACTGGCTCAACACCACCAGCGAACCCAATGACAACCTTGCCGCGCTGATGCTCGGTCGAGGCAAGTTTCTGGTCTCGACCTCTCGCGGGCATTTGACCGATGTCGTCGACCTGCCAGCGGACGGTAGCTTGCTGGTGGTATTGGATAATGGTGCACGGGCCGTTCCGGTGCTGGGTCCGCCCCAGGCCTGGCCACCTTCGGCAGATTGGCCACCAGACTCCACGGATGCGCTGCTGGAATTGCCCGACCGCCTGATCTATCGCATGCCGACCAAGTCACCGGATTATCAATTGGTGTTGATTGCGCCACGCGCCAGTTTGCCGTTGAAGATGAACGGCGTGCTCTGGCTACTGTTTCCCGGCAGTTTGGTATTGGCGTGGTGCCTTGGTTGGCTGGTGCTGCAATTGGTGCGTCAACGCCGTTCGATGAGCTCGGAATTACAAGGGGCCTTGCGCCGCGGCGAGTTGCAGGTGCTGTACCAGCCGATTTTCGAACTCAACAGCCGCCGCTGCGTGGGGGCTGAGGCCCTGGTGCGCTGGCGCCGCCCGGATGGCTCGTTGACCAGCCCCGACCTGTTCATCCCGCTGGCGGAAAATACCGGGCAGATCCGCCAGATCACCGATTTCGTTCTGCAGCGGGTGCTTGAGCAGCTAGGCCAGACGCTCCGGGCCAACCGACAGCTGTATATTTCGGTCAACCTCGCAGCCTGTGATGTGATGGTGCCGAGGATTGGTCGGGTCGCGGCGCGTTTACTGGCTTTGCATCATGTCTCTGCCAGCCAGATCGCTTTTGAAGTCACCGAGCGCGGGTTGATCGATGTGGTGGTGGCCCGCGACAACCTGCAAGCCTTGCGCGCGGTGGGTCACCAGGTGTTGATCGATGACTTCGGTACCGGTTACTGCAGCCTGGCGTACCTGCAGACCCTGCCTGTGGACTGCCTGAAAATCGACAAGGCGTTCATTGATGCCCTTGGGCATGACGCCGCCAGCAGCGGTGTGGCGCCGCATATCATCCGTATGGCTCACGCGCTGCAGTTGCGGGTTATTGCTGAAGGTATCGAGTATGAAGACCAGGTCTTGCTACTTAACAGTGAAGGGGTGAATTACGGTCAGGGGTGGCTGTTTGCGCATCCCCTCAGTGCCCGTCAGTTCGTCGAGCTGATCACCCGCGGCCGACGCATGACCCCACGGCGAATTGATGATGAAGCCTGATGCCAGTCACCCTCAGACGGGCAGGGCCATATAGAACTGAGTGCCTTGGCCGGGGCGCGAATAAACCCCCATACGGCCGCCATGCAACTGCACGATTTCCTTGCACAGCGCCAAGCCCAAGCCCGCCCCGCCCTTCTTGCGCCCGACCTGAACGAACGGTTCGAAGATACGTCCCTGTTGGCCGTAGGCAATGCCTTCACCATTGTCTTCGATGCTGATAATCACTCGCTCGGCATGCCGTCTGGCGTGCAGGCGAATGCTGCCGGCCACTGGTGTGTGACGTACGGCATTGTCCAACAGATTGTCCAGCACTCGATCCAACTGCGCGGGGTCGGCTTGGATATGCGGCAGCGGTGCGGCCAGGTCCACCTGCAAGTTGATCTGCTTTTCCTCGGCAAGTGCGGCAAAGCGCTCGCAAGCACGGGCCAGTAACTCATCGACCGCACAGGGCATAAGCTCAAGTTTTTGCTGGCCGCTCTGGTAGCGGGAGAAGTTCAGCAGGTCATTGATCAGCTGCGTCAGGCGCTGCATTTCTTCGCCAATGGTGGTGAGCAGATCAGCTTCACGCGCCTGTGGTGGAAATTTCAGCCGTTCGCACAACAAGCCAAACGCCATGTGCATGCCTGTCACCGGCGTGCGTAGTTCGTGAGAGGCGCGCAGGACAAACTCGCTGCGTACGCGCTCGAAGGCGCGCTGTTCAGTAACGTCGTGCAGCACCATGACGGCGCCGAGAATCTGTCCTTCGGGATGGCACACCGGGGTCAGGCTGTAGGCCAATAGACGAGTCTCTTCATCTATTTCCAGGCTCAGGTCTTCCGGTACACGGTCGAGGCTGGTGCCGCGTAGTACCAGACGCAGTTGCTCATCCAGCTCGGGGCGTTTCAGTGCTTCGCCCAAACCACGTCCAAGGTGGCTGTCGTTCCAGTTCAGTTGCCGTTGGGCGACGGGGTTGATGTGTTCCAGGTGGCCCTGGCGGTCGATAATCAACAGACCGTCATCGATGCTGTCGAGTACGGCTTGCAAGCGCTGCTGACCGGCGAGCAGTTCATCGACGTTGGTGGCCTGATGTTTACGCAAGGCTTGAGCCATCAGGCCGAAGCGCCGGGTCAGCTGGTTTACCTCCAAGGCGTGGGAGACCGGTAAGGTGATCTCGAAGTCACCTTGGCCAATTTGGTCAGCAGCTTTGGCCAAGGCTTCGATTGGCAGGCCAAAACGGCGGGCGATGGCGTGGGCGGTGACAAAACCCAGAACCAACACCGCCAGACCGACCAAACCGAGCAGGCTGGAAATCAGCAAGGCACGGTCGTAGGACTGCTGTTCGCTTTCATTGATGTGCTGCAGGGCACGCTTGTGGGCGTTGACAAGATCGCTACGCAATACACCGAAAGTTTGGCCCAGTGGTTGGTCGGTGGCCATGCCGCGGGCCGGCACGGGGGTATCGCGAAACGCCTGAAGGTAGCGCTGATAATGGCCGTTGGTATTGGCTAAATCTTTTCCGGAAGCGCTGTCGCTTTCCTTGTCCATCGCTTCATCCAGCAAGTCCTGGAATTGCGTCTGCAGGTTATCCAGCGCATCGCGGTCGGGGGACTCGTTGAGCATCAAGGTCAGTTGTTCGCCGAGGTTTTGCCTCAGCTTCAGACCCAGATCGAGGATCGCCGTGTTTTCCTGGATCAACGCCTGTTGTGAACTGGCCATCTGCAGGACGCTGACCAGCCCCAATAGCAGGCCAAGCAATGCCACGGTAATCAACGCCGAAATACTGAGGAAAAGCCGCGTTCGCAGCTTCATCGCCCATTTCATAGGTTGAACTGCTTACGCTTGCGGTACAGGGTCGAGGCATCGATTCCCAAGGTCTTGGCCGCCTGATCGAGGGTCTCGCTGGTGGCCAGCACGGCTTCGATATGCGCGCGCTCCAGCTCGTCCAAGCTCAGTGCCGCGCCGATACGCGGGGCATTGCTGGCCGGCTGTTCGGCCATACCCAGATGGCTGATTTCAACGCGCTCCTGAGGGCAAATGATACTGGCACGTTCGACCACGTTACGCAGTTCGCGAATGTTTCCCGGCCAACGGTAGTTGAGCAGTGCCACCTGCGCTTCGTCGCTGAAGCCGCGTGCGGGCCTCGAGTACTCTTTGACGAAGCGGGCCAGGAAGCGCTCGGCGAGCGTGAGGATGTCTTCGCTGCGTTCGCGCAGTGGCGGCAGGTGCAGGGTAATGACATTCAGGCGATACAGCAGATCCTCACGGAAGCGACCGTCGCGGACCATGTCCTCAAGGTTGAGGTTGGTCGCAGCGAGAATGCGTACGTCGGCACGGCGGGTAACCGGATCACCGACCCGTTCATATTCCTTGTCTTGAATGAAGCGCAAAAGCTTGGGCTGAAGGGGCAGCGGGAAATCACCGATTTCGTCGAGGAACAGGGTGCCGCCATCAGCCTGATTGACCCGCCCTAGGGTGCTTTCAGTCGCACCGGTAAAGGCACCGCGGCTGTGGCCAAACAGTTCGCTTTCCATTAATTCGGTGGTAAGCGAAGGGCAATTGATCGTCACACAAGCTTTGCGAGCACGCTTGCTCCAGCCGTGAATGGCCCTGGCCAGCTCGCCCTTGCCGGTGCCGGACTCACCAAGAATGAGGATGTTGGCGTCGGTTGTGGCGACCTGGCGGGCGGTCTCCAGCACTACCATCATGGCCGGGCTGTGCGAGTCCAGGCCGTCCTTGGGTTTGTTGACCTCACCTTCCAGGGCTTCCAGACGGGCCGAGAGTTGGCGCACTTCCAGCTGCTTGGCTGCAGCCAGTCGCAATTGATCGGGGCTGCACGGCTTCACTAGATAGTCAGCTGCACCCGCCTGGATAGCGTCAACGGCGGTGTCGACTGCTGAGTGAGCCGTGATAATAACGATGCGCATCCAGGGTGCTTGAATGCGCATCTGGGCCAAGACATCCAAGCCGTTGTCTTCACCTAGGCGCAAATCGAGAAAACACAGATCGAACACTTGGCGCTGAAGCAAGGTTTCGGCCTGGTTGGCGTTATTGGCGGTGGCCACGCTGTAGCCTTCGTCTTCCAGGCAATAACGGAAAGTGCGCAGGATGGCAGATTCGTCGTCTACCAACAGGATACGGCCTTTGTATTCCTGGGCTGCTTCCATTTTTCCTACGCTCCTTCAAGAATGTTCTCTATTAGTGCCGGAGAAATCGGGCAAGTTGCATGCTCCTTTCTGATTTATTCCGATCTATGCATGGTAGCCCTTGGCCTATGACATATCTAACCCTTTGAATACTGGGGAATGGCCTCGGCAGGACCTTGCCGCCTTGGATGCTGTCCAACAAGGTTCTGACCCACCGGAGGCTTACTCATGCCTGTTCCCAATCCATTGGCAATCGCCGCTGCCGTGTTTCTGTTATTGCCAGTGGCCACATTCGCCGCCGAGCCAGTTCCTTCCAACCTTCAGCAAGCCCGCCAGGAAGGTGCGTTGCAGACGGCCCTGGCTCTGAATCGGTTGCTCAATCCATTCAAGATCGAGGTCCGGGTCCAAGGCGCAACGGCGCATTTACAAGGCCAGGTTGAAAACGAAGTTGAACGAGAGCTTGCCGAACAGGTAGCCCTAGCGACCCTTGGTATTGAAAAGGTCCAGAACGATTTGCAGGTTAACGCTGAGCTGGTCGAGCAGGCGCTGGAGCGTCGTGCTTATGCACAACGTCTTGAGGACGCGACGTTGGCGGCGATCATCCGCGCGAGGTTGCTATGGAGTACTCATACCCAGGCCGCACCTATAGAAGTAGAAAGTCGCGAAGGCGTAGTCACCTTGCGTGGCCAGGTGAGTAGTGCCGAGGCCAAGGAGCTGGCAGGTGTGCTTGCCACGTCCACCGAAGGCGTGTTTCTGGTCAACAACCTGATCAGCTTGAACGCCGCCGATATGGCCAAGCTGCGCAAAGAGCAGCAGGAGATCAGGAGCGACCCGCAACTCAGCGATGCCTGGATCAATGACAAGGTCCAGACCAGTTTTATGTACAGCCGCAATCTTGATGGGCCGAACATCAAGGTAACCACTCAGGAGGGGGTGGTCAGGCTGTCTGGTGAGGTAGTCAGCAGCGAGCAGAAGACTATCGCCGTTGAAGTCGCCCGGCAGATTCGCGGGGTGCGCGGGGTAGACGCAGACATGCTCAAGGTGGCCAGCAAGGTACAGGGCTGATCATGCAAATCGCACGAGGCAAACAAGGGCATCGTGCAGGATACGCTCCACTGGATTTTTTGAAATTTCATAACCAATTGATTTATATAGATATTTATTTGAGCAAAGACTGGCATGCAGCCTGCAATAACTCCTTCAAGACAACAATGAATGCAGCAGGAGGAGCACGGCATGAACCGCCACACCGCCACCTTAGTGCAGATATCTCCACTTCAGATGCGCCAGGGGCTGTTTCTCAGTCTGGCACTGCTGCTCACCTTGATTGCCGGTCAGCTCTACCACAGCTGGCACGTCGAAGAAGAGACTCGTGAGGTTGTGATCCGAGCGGAATCGATGCTCAAGGCACCGGCGCCTGCCTTTACAACGCTGACGCGACATGCCGCGAGCAACACTGCTCAGGCGGATGGCAACACCCACAAAAATGATCGTTGGGTGTTCTGATTGTCAGTAGAGATTTTTTCAAAACGGTAAGGAGAATCACCATGTTAAGTTGGGCTATCACCTTCCTGATTATCGCCATTGTCGCTGCCGTGCTGGGCTTCGGTGGTATCGCCGGCGCCGCTACCGGTATCGCGAAGATCCTCTTCATTGTCTTCCTGGTGCTGTTCGTGGCTTCCTTCTTCTTCGGTCGTCGCGGCAGAGGTTGATTATGAAAGGGACGCTATACAGAGCCCTGGCTACCGCCCTGCTGGTGGGCGGCAGTACAACGGCAATGGCGGCCAGTGACGGCCAGGTCCGGGTCAACCAGTTGTTGGCCTCGGACCCCGAATACCAAGAAACTTGGCATGACGTGGTTGAGAAGGAACAGCGCTTGCCCGACTGGGTTCTCAACCTCAGTGGCATTTCCGAGCAACAAATGTCGGCTGTCGAGGAAGATGGCGATAGGTTTCTGGTCGGTCCCCTGTGCGAAACCGCGCAGAAGTGCATTAACAAGCGACTTATCGTGGCCTTCAGCTGGGATAAGGAGGACGCCTACGGGATGTTGGTCGAGGTTCCCGAAGGTCTTCCAGGCGACAAATCCCCTACCCGCCACGCCGATTACCGTTGGTTGGGCAAGCCAGATGAAGGCATGCAGAAGTTATTGCAGGAGCAACTCAAACGAGATCCGAACTGGTACTGAATGCGACCGGGCATCCACGTACATAGATAGAAGCTGAACCTTTTTGCGATTCACGCTTCTATGATGCGCCCACCTGAGGAAGGTTGGCGCACGACCAAGGGGCCGGGCTGCTCTGATTGCTTCAGGATCGGAGGGGCCTAGGGGTACAGGGAGTACCCCCGATGAGGGCCGGGTCGGAGTAAGCGGTAGCGGAAGTTTCAGGTCAGGCGGCGCCCTCAGCGGGAGACGTTTGATCTGACTTCCGTAGCGCTTTGGCAGTTTCCCTTCACTTTCCCCTCCTTTCTATTTGCCTGCCATACGCGTCCTACGCATATTTCAGCGTGACCGTACATCGATATTTTTTCACCTCAGCGAGAGGGTCGAGTCGAGGTGATTTCACGCATTCGGATTGTCGAACAACCGATGTTTGCATCCAGGTGGATACGTGCAAATCTGCCGAAATGTGGCGCTTTGGCCATCGTCGGAATTCCGAACGTCCTTCGACCAACCCTCTGGGACGCTCGTTTCGAGAAGAAAAGGTCATGCCGATTCGGCATGGGGTAGTCGTTTACGGCATTAGACGGCCCCCCCTCACGTGGGAATAGTTGCGCCTTTTTTCGCTGGCCTGAGCGTTCATACGCTCGCTTGCGGTGACCTTTTACGGAGTCGCTTGTCGATAGCCCATCACGATCATTGACGCTGACAACAGCTCTGGGTCGCGGTTATCAGCCAGGGGCCCGTGTCCACTTGAAGAAAAGGTAACGACATGAAGAAGGCAAAGCTAAGCCTCGCCTGGCAGATCCTCATCGGTCTGGTACTGGGCATTGCGATCGGCGCTTTACTGAATCATTTCAGTGCAGAAAAGGCATGGTGGATCAGTAACGTCCTGCAACCTGCTGGTGACATCTTCATTCGCCTGATCAAGATGATCGTCATCCCGATCGTGATTTCGTCGCTGATCGTGGGTATCGCCGGGGTAGGCGACGCGAAAAAACTGGGCAGCATCGGTCTGAAGACCATCATTTACTTCGAGGTGGTCACCACCATCGCGATCGTCGTCGGCCTGGTTCTGGCTAACCTGTTCCACCCGGGGGCCGGTATCGACATGAGTACCCTGGGTACCGTCGATATTTCCAAGTATCAGGCCACTGCGGCTGAGGTTCAGCATGAACATGCGTTCATCGAGACCATCCTCAACCTGATTCCATCGAACATCTTCGCAGCGCTGATGCGTGGCGAAATGCTGCCGATCATCTTCTTCTCGGTGCTGTTCGGCCTGGGCTTGTCGAGCCTGCAGGCAGAGATTCGCGACCCGTTGGTGAAAACCTTCCAGGGCGTTTCCGAAGCCATGTTCAAGGTCACTCACATGATCATGAACTACGCGCCAATCGGTGTATTCGCACTGATCGCGGTGACCGTTGCCAACTTCGGTTTTGCTTCGCTGCTGCCATTGGCCAAGCTGGTCTTGCTGGTCTACTTCGCCATCGCCTTCTTCGCCTTCATGGTGCTTGGCCTGATCGCCCGCTTGTTCGGCTTCTCGGTAATCAAGCTGATGCGCATCTTCAAGGACGAGCTGGTGCTGGCCTACTCCACCGCCAGTTCCGAGACCGTGCTGCCGCGCGTTATCGAGAAGATGGAAGCCTACGGTGCGCCTAAAGCCATCTGCAGCTTCGTGGTACCGACCGGCTACTCGTTCAACCTTGACGGTTCGACCCTGTACCAAAGCATCGCGGCCATCTTCATCGCCCAGCTGTACGGTATCGACCTGTCGCTCAGCCAGCAGCTGCTGCTGGTGCTGACCCTGATGGTGACCTCCAAAGGTATTGCCGGCGTGCCTGGCGTGTCCTTCGTGGTGCTGCTGGCGACTCTGGGCAGCGTCGGTATTCCGTTGGAAGGTCTGGCCTTCATCGCCGGTGTCGACCGTATCATGGACATGGCCCGTACCGCCCTGAACGTAATCGGCAACGCCCTGGCCGTGTTGGTTATCGCTCGCTGGGAAGGCATGTACGACGATGCCAAAGGCCAGCGCTACTGGAACTCGCTGCCGCACTGGCGCAGCAAAGAAGCAGCGCCTGCCGGTAAGACTGCCAACCACTAAGGTGCAGCCTGGCTAAACGAAGAGCCCCGACCTGGTCGGGGCTTTTTTATTTCCGGGAGCGTCCGCTGCGCTGCCACATTTATGGCACACAGCCAAGCCACCCCGTTATCATTCGCCGCAACTGTGTGGGGGAACATCGGATGCTCAACGGCCTTTGGCTTGGTTTTTTTGTGGTCGCGGCCATCTCCGCGCTGGCGCAATGGCTGATAGGCGGCAATGCCGGGATCTTTGCCGCCATGGTCGAAAGCATCTTCGCCATGGCCAAGCTGTCGGTCGAGGTGATGGTCTTGCTGTTCGGTACGCTGACTCTGTGGCTGGGCTTTCTGAAGATCGCGGAAAAAGCCGGGGTCGTTGAATGGCTGGCTAAAGTGCTCGGCCCGCTGTTTGCCCGCCTGATGCCAGAAGTCCCACCCGGTCACCCGGCGCTGGGGCTGATAACCTTGAACTTCGCTGCCAATGGCCTGGGCCTGGATAACGCCGCCACGCCCATTGGCCTGAAAGCCATGCGTGCGCTGCAGGAGCTCAACCCCAGTTCGACTATTGCCAGCAATGCGCAAATTCTGTTCCTGGTGCTTAACGCTTCGTCGCTGACCCTGTTGCCGGTGACTATCTTCATGTACCGCGCTCAACAAGGCGCGATGGACCCGACCCTGGTGTTCCTGCCGATCCTGTTGGCCACCAGCGCGTCGACCCTGGTTGGCCTGTTGTCGGTGGCGGTGATGCAACGCCTGCGGCTGTGGGATCCGGTGGTACTTGCCTACCTGATACCGGGCGCTCTGCTGCTGGCCGGATTTATGGCGTTTCTTGGCACCCTCTCGGCCACGGCGCTGGCCGGGTTGTCGTCGATCCTGGGTAACCTCACCCTGTTCGGCCTGATCATGCTGTTTCTGCTGATTGGTGCGTTCAAGCGGGTGAAGGTCTATGAATCCTTCGTGGAAGGCGCCAGGGAGGGCTTTGACGTCGCCAAGAACCTGTTGCCCTATCTGGTTGCCATGCTCTGCGCAGTCGGCGTGCTGCGCGCCTCAGGCGCCCTGGAGCTGAGCCTGGACGGTATCCGTCACGTTGTTGAGTGGCTGGGCATGGATACCCGCTTTGTCGAAGGGCTGCCCACGGCGCTGGTAAAACCGTTCTCCGGTAGTGCGGCGCGGGCAATGCTGATCGAGACCATGCAGACCCACGGCGTCGACAGCTTCCCGGCGTTGGTGGCGGCGACTGTCCAGGGCAGCACCGAAACCACCTTCTATGTGTTGGCGGTGTATTTCGGTGCGGTCGGTATTCAGCGTGCTCGCCATGCGGTGGGTTGCGCCCTGCTCGCTGAGCTGTCCGGAGTGATTGCCGCAATCTTCGTTTGCTACTGGTTCTTTGCCTGAGTCTGTAGCTGGTTGGCCTGGACGAGTGTCCAGTCCACCAGTTGCGCCATCAGCCGATCACTGGCGATGCCAAAACCGCTGACCACTGCAGGTAGTTGCTTGTCACTTAAAGGTTGGCGCACTTCAAAGCGGTGGCTGGCGAGAATGCGTTGGCTGCGCCCTTGCACCAGGCGTGCGTCATAGCGGATCACCACCGCCAGACCATCGGCGCTGTACTCGCTCTGGAATGCCTGCAGCTCGCCTGCCAGCTCAAAGTCAGCCTGCAGATTGCTGTCATCGGCGCTCAGTCGCGCAATTCGCCCATCGCGCTGGAAGGCATCGAGCATGCGGTTGCGCAGCAGCAAGGGGGCCGGGTCGCTCCAGCGTGCGCCTTTGTAGCTGCTGATCAAATTGCCTTCGGGGATCACGGCAATTTTCGGGGTGTTCAGGGCATCACTGGCCAATGGCTTGTTCAAGCGTAGCGACCAGTTGACGGCGGTGCTCATCGGCACTGCGCGACTGCTAGGCGCAGAAGGCAGTCGATAAACATCGGCAGGTTCTGCCTGAGGCAGGATCGAACAGGCACTGCCCAGGCTCAGGGCCACGGCCACGGCGAAGAAACGGCAAATACGCCTCATGGCGTGAACTCCTTGTTTGTCTCACGGCCGAGCAGATAGCCGCTGGGATTGGCCTCCAGCCGTTGCGAAATCGCCTTTAGCGAGTTGAGGGTTTCGCGCAGCTCACGGATAGCCGGTGCCAGCTGGTTCAGGCCTTGGGCGCCGCCGTCGAGGGCTTCGCGGTTGTCGTTGAGCAGGCTGTTGATGGTCGCCGTGCTTTGCGCCAGCGACTGCATGGCCTGCTCGGCGCTGCCAAAGGCCTGTTTGCCCTGGCTGTTGAGCAGGCCATTGGCATTGCGCATCAGCGCACTGGTCTGCTCCAGCATGTTGCTGGCCTGGTTGCCGACTTGGGTCAGTTGCTGCAGGGCGGTACGGATATCGCCACGCTGCTCGCTGAACGCTGCAGTGGTTTGTTCCAGATTTGCCAGGGTCTTGGTCAGGTTGGCAGCATTGTCTTCGGAAAACAGGTTGTTGGCGTTGTGCACCAGTATGTTGATGTTGGTCAGCAGGTCGCTGCCATCGTCGAGTAAACGGGCGATCGGCGACGGCGAAGCGACGATCACCGGCAGCTCGCCGTCCTTACCCTTGAGCTCGGGGCTTTGCGGTGTACCGCCGCTGAGTTGGATGAAAGAGGTGCCGGTAATGCCGGTCAGGGTCAACTTGGCTCGGGTGTCTTCTTTGACCGGCGTGTCGGCGCTCAAGCGTACTTGTGCCAGAACCCGGCGCGGGTCTTTTGGGTCCAGGCGCAGGCTGGTGACATCGCCGACCTTGATGCCGCTGTACTGCACCGAACTGCCCCGGGACAAGCCCGAGACGGCTTCGTTGAATACCACTTCATAGTCCTTGAATGTGCTGTCGACGCTGGTTTTGGTCAGCCACAGGCCGAACAGCATGGCACCGGCGACCACAATCACTGTGACCAGGCCGATCAGCACATGATGTGCACGGGTTTCCATCTCAGAGCTCCTTTGCCGCGATGGCGGCCTGATTCGCCGCTCGGCCACGCGGGCCGTGGAAGTAATCGTGAATCCAGGCGTCGTCGGTGTCTTCGACCTGGGTGATGGGGCCCGCTACCAATACCTTCTTCTGCGACAGTACCGCCACCCGGTCGGTAATGGTGTAGAGGGTGTCCAGGTCGTGGGTGATCAGGAACACACTCAGGCCCAAGGCGTCGCGCAGGGTCAGGATCAATTGATCGAAGGCGGCGGCACCGATCGGGTCCAGGCCTGCGGTGGGTTCATCGAGAAACAGGATGTCTGGATCCAGAGCCAGGGCTCGGGCCAGCGCGGCGCGCTTGATCATCCCGCCGGACAATGACGCGGGGTACTTGTCGGCAGCGGAAATCGGCAAGCCGGCCAGGGCCAGCTTGACCCCGGCCAAGTGCTCGGCATCGGTGCGGGAAAGGCCCGCATGTTCGATCAGTGGTAAAGCGACGTTCTCGGTGACCGTCAGGGATGAGAACAGCGCGCCCTTCTGGAACAACACGCCGAAGCGTCGTTCAACCTGCGAGCGCTGCTCGTCACTCACGTCAGTGAGGTCCTGGCCGAATACTTTCACTTGGCCCTCGTTAGGCCTTCGCAGACCAACGATGCTGCGCAGCAGCACCGATTTGCCACTGCCGGAGCCACCGACCACCGCCAGAATCTCACCGCGGTACAGGTCCAGGTCCAGTTGCTCGTGCACACTCTGGGTGCCGAAGCGGTTGCAGATGCCCCGCGCTTCGATCACCGCTTCGCGGCTGTTGCTTGTCTTGCTCACCAGCCCATCTCCATGAAGAACAGTGCGGCCACGGCATCGAGGACGATAACGACGAAGATCGATTGCACCACGCTGGAGGTGGTATGCGCGCCCACCGACTCGGCACTGCCGCTGACCTTGAAGCCTTCCAGGCAGCCGATGGCGGCGATCAGAAAGGCAAAGAACGGCGCCTTGGCCAGGCCAACGAGGAAATGCTGTACGCCGATATCGCTTTGCAGCAGGGATAAGAACATGGCCGGTGAAATATCCAGCGACAGCGCACAGACCACCGCGCCACCGATGATGCCGCAGAGCATGGCGACGAAGGTCAGCAGCGGCAGAGCAATGAGCAGCGCAAGTACCCGCGGTACTACTAGCAGCTCTACCGGGTCCAAGCCGAGGGTGCGAATCGCATCGATTTCTTCATTGGCCTTCATCGAGCCGATTTGTGCGGTAAAAGCACTGGCAGTGCGGCCAGCCATGAGGATGGCGGTCAGCAATACGCCGAATTCGCGCAGAAAGGAGAACGCTACCAGGTCGACGGTGAAAATACTGGCGCCGAAGCTGGTCAGCACCGTCGCGCCGAGAAATGCCACCACGGCGCCAACCAGGAACGTCAGCAGGGCGATGATCGGGGCGGCATCAAGGCCGGTCTGTTCGATATGGGCAACGACGGCGGTAACTCGCCAACGTCGCGGTTGAAACAATCGCAGGAACAGGGTTTGCAGGATCAGGCCGACAAATCCCAGCAGTTGCAGGGTGTCTTGCCACAGCGTGTCGACGGCACAGCCGATACGCCTGAGCAACTGCATTAACACCGATTGCTCGGGTTGTTTTTCCGGGATGCAGAAATCCTGTACTGAGCAATAGACCGTCTGCAGCAGTGCCCGACTGGCCGGCGGTAGCTGTGCGCTATCGGTCAGGCGCGATAAGCGTTCCGGGCCGAGCAATTCGACCAGCAATGAAGCGCCGGCGGTATCCAACTGCCCCAGTTGGCCGAGGTCGACCTCGGTATTCTGCTCGTAGTGGCCGAGCAGGCTCTCGGTGATGCGCTTGAGGCTGGCGTAGTTGGCCAGGGTCCAGTCACCGACGATCCGCAAGCAGGCGGGGGTGCTCGTGGTGTCCAGGGTTGCGCTGGCGTGAGTAGTCATAGGCTCCATGCAGTCCGACCGACGGTTCGCAGCTTCAGAGCATAGCGTTACTCGGCCTTGGTTGCTTGACCGTCGTCAATCACCTCAAAGCGCAGCACACCGATAACCTGGCCGTCTTCGGTGAGCACTCTGACCTGCCAACTGCCCACTGGGTTGCCGGGAAAGTTCTGCTTGTGGGTCCAGGCTCGGTAGCCTTCCTTACGCCCGCCATGGATGTCCAAGGCAATACGGTCGACCTCTTTACCTTCGAACTGCCAGACATGGTAGATCCGTTCGTTCAGCCCGCGCGGTGCGTTGATGGCGGTGAAGGCATAGAGGCCACTGCGAATCTCGCTGGCCTTGATTTCCTTGAGGCTCTTGCCGGGTGTGCGGTTCTCTACTTGTGTACTGACGGCTACTTCGGTCAACCACAAAGTGGCGGGTGGCACCCAGGAGCGCAGCATCCAGCCACTGGCCCCGACGGCGAGGGTCACGACCACCAGCATCACTGCGCGGCGCCAATGGTTGATGGGGAAGCTGCTGGCCAGGCTGGGGAGCGACAGCAGCATGGCGATTACCAAGGCCAGCTTGAAGCTTTGCGAAGTGGTCAGGTGCAAAATGATTGGCAATGCGGTGAGTAGCGCGGCGAACAGGGTCAGTGTATGCAGCGCGAGGAACAGCCAGCGGCGCGGTGCCAGCCATTTGTAGTACAGCGGATCGATGATCGATATCAGCCCGGCGGCGCCCAGCAGACCGGTAAACACCAATTGACTGCTGTTCCAGGTGGTGGTGACGAAAAAGAACGGCAGGACGAAGAACAGGCTTTCCTGGTGAATCATCTGTGTCGCGTAGCGCAGCAGCGGTTGCGGGATATCGCGCTTGAATATCTTGGTGAACAGCTGGGTGAAGGTGTTTTCCAGCATCAGCCAGATCCAGCTGATCAGCATCACGATGGCGATCCAGCTTGCCAGGCTTTCCTGGCGGTCGACCAGGATGAAACTGGCGATGCCGGAGATAAAACCGCCAAGGGCGATGACGCCGGGGTAGCGCTTGATCAGTTCGATCACGCGCTGAAGATAGAGAGGCATGAAGGGGTTCGCAGGGTGAGGTTGTAAACGTTTACAAGGATACCCTTTCTTCCTGTGCGAACCAGCCTTGCTGGCAAGGCCCCTGCACCACGCGTGGTGGCCCGGTTTTGCGGCCGTTCACGCCCAATCGCAGCCTCACGGCAGCGGCTACAGCTGTCGGTGACGTTTTATCCACAGCAATATGGTGGCCAGGATCAAGCCAAGGCCCAACGCTATCAGGCCATACAACTCGTTGTAACTGATCAACGGCTGCTCGACGCGCACATATCCCGGCTCGGCCAGCAACTGACGCAAGGCCTGATTGGCATCAGCCAGGCTGACCCGCCGCAGGGTCCGCACCGGGTCGCTGAAGCTGCCGTCGAGGTAGTCGTTGAGGGCACCCCAATAGTAATCAGCCAAGGCCGCGTTACCTTGGGTGGTCCAGGCCTCGCGATCAATTGCCGCTTGCTTGACCCGCTCGAAGGTCAGCGGATCCAGACCGTTTTTGCGCAACTGTGCAAGCATCTCGCCCAAGGCCTGCTCGGCTTGTTTGACGTCAGCGCGGTCGAGGTCGGCGTTAAGGCTCATTATGCCTGTGTCGCCGAAGCTTTCCCGTTGGCTGAAAGGCCCATAGGACAAACCGCGCTTGAGCCGCAACTGTTCGTAAAGTGCCCAGTCCAGATAGCGCTGCAGCAGGTCGAAGGTCTGGCTGTGCTCGTTGTCCAGCACGGGCTCCAGAAACATCCAATGCAGGCGGGCGCTGTCCCCGAGCCAGCCACGGCTTAGCTCACGACGGGCTTCAGCTTGATCGGTGACGCCTTCCAGCGTCCGGCGTTCGCCGGGCTCGGCTGGTTCCAGCTCACCGTAGGTACGTTCCAGATAAGCGGGCAGCAGGCGATCAAGGCCGCCGACCACAATCAGGCTCATGTTGTTGGCAGCGTACCAGTGCTGGCGCACATCGTTGACCTGCTCCAGTGTCATATCAGCTACCGCCGAGCGTTCGGCGCACTTGAGCCCCAGCTCTACGGCGAGCTGGTCGTTGGCGCCGTGGCCGAGGTCCTGACGGTCCAGCCAGCGTTGCAGGTGCGAGTAGTGCCCGCCGTCTTCGCGTTCGACGATTTTCTTCGACAGCGCCAACGCCTTTTCGTCGATTTTGGTGTCCTTGATCACTGCCAACAGCAGATCAAGCACCTTGCGCTGGTTGCGTGCAGGCGCCTCGATGACAAAGGTGGTGTCGGCGCTGCTGGTGTAGGCATTCCACTCCCCGCCCAGCGCCTGCATCCGTGCCTCCAAGCCCCCTTCACCGCTGTCGTCGAGGCCACTGAAAAGCACGTGCTCAAGCAAGTGCGGCAGCTCTTGCTGCTCACAGGGAAAGTCATCGAAGCCGACACCGACCACCAGGCGAATCGATACATGATTGCGTTCATAGCCGGCCTTGAGCAGCACCTGCAGGCCGTTGGGCAGCAGATAGCCTTCGACCTTGGAGCGGTCAAGGGCAAAGCCGGGCATGGCACCCAGCAGCAGGCACAAGAACATCAGGCAACGCATGGCGAGCTTCCTTGCGGGAGTTCTGGGGGAGCGGTCACGGTATACGGGCATCATCCGGCACACTGTCGAGCAGCAGACCACCGGTATCGGAACCACCCAATACCACATAGGCACTGCTACAGAACAAGGAGTTCAGTCGTTTCATATCGGCAATCAGCTCTAGGTGCAAGGCACTGGTCTCGATACTTTGCACCACTTTACGTTGCAGTCGGCTGACATGGGCATGGGCCAGGCGCCGTTCTTGCGCACGAAATCTGCGTTTTTCCCGTAGTAGTTGTCTGGCGCTTTCCGGGTCCGCACTGAGAAACACCGACAGACCAAGACGCAGATTCGCAAGCAACTGGCCGTGCAATCCGGTCAGTTCTTCCAGGCCGACATCAGAAAATTCGCGGCGCTGGGAGGTTTTCTGCTGCTGCACCTTACGCAGCATGCGTTCGATCAGGTCGCTGGCCAGCTTGAGGTTGATTGCCAGCTCGATGATTTCTGCCCAGCGCTTGCTGTCCTGTTCGCTCAGATCTTCGCGGGGCATCTGGGCCAGATACAGTTTGATCGCATTGTTGAGGGCTTCGACGTCTTCAGCCAGGCTGCGGACCTGTTGGGTCATCGCTGTATGGGTGCCCAGGAGCACACCGTGCATGGCGTCGAGCATGTTGTCGATCAAATCGCCGACCCGCAGGGTTTCACGCACGGCGTTGGCCAATGCCAGGCTCGGTGTGCCCAAGGACGCCGGATCCAGGTGGCGCGGGCTGGCTCGGCCATTGGCCTCTGCCCGCTCTGGTAGCAGCCAACTGCATACGCGAGCCATAGGCGTGACGGTCGGCAGCATGATCAGGCAGCGCAGGCTGTTGTAGAGCAGGTGAAAGCCGATTACCAGCTCCTGGGCACTGAAGCTCAAGCTGTCCATCCAGTGCACCAGAGGGTTGAGCACCGGGATGATCAGAACCAGACCGAACAGCTTGTACAGCAGGCTTCCCAAGGCGACCTGACGCCCGGCGGCGTTTTGCATGCTAGTGCTGAGGAACGCGAGCAAGCCGCTGCCGATGTTGGCGCCAATTACCAGGCCAATGGCCACAGGTAAGCTGATCAGCTCGGCACCGGCCAGGGTCGCGGTGAGCAGCACGGCAGCCAGGCTGGAATAGGAAATCAGCGCAAATAATGCACCAATCAGGGCGTCGAGGAGTATGTCACCGGTCAGCGAGGCAAACAGCACCTTGACGCCTTGCGCCTGGGTAATCGGTGCGGCGGCTTCGACGATCAGTTGCAAGGCGAGGATGATCAGGCCCAGACCGATACCGACACGCCCCAGTTGCCCGGCACGTGTCTGCTTACGCGACAGAAAGAAGATCACCCCGAGAAAGATCAGCAGCGGCGACAGCCACGACAGATCAAAGGTCAGCACCCGCGCCATCAACGCCGTGCCGACATCGGCGCCGAGCATGATGGCAAGCGCCGGGGTCAAGGTCATCAGCCCTTGCCCGACAAAGGAGGTCACCAGCATCGCCGTGGCATTACTGCTCTGGACCATGGCCGTTACCAGAATCCCGGCGACAAAGGCCAATGGCCGCTTGGACATGTTCTGGCTCAGTACCCGCCGCAAGTTGGAACCGTACACCCGCAGGATGCCGGTACGCACGATGTGCGTACCCCAGATCAGCAGCGCCACGGCGGAGAGCAGATTGAGCAGGGTCAGCATTGAACAGGCCCCCTGAGGATCGTGCCCCAGCGGGGCAATTGGATGGTGCTGTGAGCCTGGCCTGATCACAGGCGGTTTTTCCAGTGCTCACTTAAGCTGTAGTCGGCCCGAAGGCTTGGCGCCAGCATCGCATAGCCAATGCAGGCTTTGAAACAAAACCGTCATGTATACACATGAAAAAAGGGCCACGTAGGGCCCTTTTTGCAGACGCTCCAGGTTTACTGACCTGGAATATCCTTGCGAAGTTTCACCGGGTCGCCTTGTTCCTTGTTTCTCTTGCGGGCCATGGCAGTGCGCATCTTGATGTTGATGGCTTCGACCGCCAGCGAGAAAGCCATGGCGAAGTAGACGTAGCCCTTCGGCACATGCACTTCGAAGGCTTCGGCGATCAGCACGGTACCGACCACGATCAGGAACGACAGGGCAAGCATCTTCAGCGAAGGGTGCTTGTCGATGAAGTTACTGATGGCACCGGCGCAGAGCATCATCACCAGCACCGCAACGACGATTGCAGCGATCATCACCGGCACGTGGGAGACCATACCGACGGCGGTGATCACCGAGTCGAGGGAGAAGACGATGTCGATGATCGCAATCTGGATGATGGTGTAGAGGAACTTGCCGCCTTTACCGGCAGGTTCGTCGTGGGTTTCATCCTCGCCTTCCAGGCCGTGGTAGATTTCCTGAGAGCTTTTCCACAGCAAGAACAGGCCACCGAAGAACAGAATCAGGTCGCGACCGGAAATACCCTGGTCGAAGACCACAAACAGGTCCGCCGTCAGGCGCATGACCCAGGTGATCGACAACAGTAGGAGGATACGGGTGACCATGGCCAGGGCCAGGCCGAAAATCCGGGTGCGCTGCTGCATGTGCTTGGGCATGCGGCTGACCAGGATCGAGATCATGATGATGTTGTCGATGCCGAGAACGATCTCAAGGGCCGTCAGGGTAAAAAAGGCAACCCAGATTTCTGGGCTGGTCAGCCATTCCATGTGTATTCCTTCGCGTGATAGGTGCGGTGGGCCCGGGCAAGGGGCGCCACTGCGATTTGATCAATCTGTTGTCTTATAGGCTGCTGAACAGGGGGAAAATTCCCATCAGCAGCGCGGCGAGCATTATGCACAGGCAAACCAGCACTGCCCACTTCAGGGTGAAGCGTTGATGATCGCCAAAGTCGATGCCAGCCAACGCCACCAGCAGGTAGGTAGAGGGTACCAGCGGGCTGAGCAAGTGCACGGGCTGGCCGACGATCGACGCGCGGGCCATTTCCACCGGCGTAATACCATAGTGACTGGCCGCTTCGGAAAGCACTGGCAGGACGCCGTAGTAGAAGGCGTCGTTGGACATGAAGAAGGTGAACGGCATGCTCACAATCGCAGTGATCACCGCCAGGTAAGGCCCCAGGGCTTCCGGGATTACCGCCAGCAGGCTCTTGGACATGGCTTCGACCATGCCAGTGCCCGAGAGGATGCCGGTAAAGATGCCGGCGGCGAAAATCAGTCCTACTACTGCCAGCACGCTGCCGGAGTGGGCGGCAACGCGGTCTTTCTGCATTTGCAGGCAGGGATAGTTAACGATCATGGCGATGCTGAAGGCCACCATGAACAACACCGGCAGTGGCAGCAGGCCGGCGACCAGGGCAACCATCAACACAGCGGTCAGGGCACCGTTGAACCAAATCATTTTGGGTCGACGGGCATCGGGAAACTGCGAAACGCTGATCTCGCTATGATCGATTTCATCGCCCGGCAGGTGCAGCTCGCCGAGGCGCGCACGCTCACGCTTGCCATACATGTAGGCAATAGCCAGGATGGCCAGTACGCCAAACGCCATGGCCGGGATCATCGGCACGAAAATATCCGAAGGATCGACATGCAAGGCGCTGGCTGCGCGTGCAGTCGGGCCACCCCATGGGGTCATGTTCATTACCCCGCCAGCGAGGATGATCAGGCCAGCCATGATCCGTGGGCTCATGCCCAGGCGGCTGTACAGTGGCAGCATGGCAGCCACGCAGATCATGTAGGTGGTAGCGCCGTCGCCGTCCAACGACACCACCAGGGCCAGTACGGCAGTGCCGACCGAGACCTTCAGCGGGTCACCTTTGACCATCTTGAGGATCTTGCGCACTGCGGGGTCGAACAACCCGGAGTCGATCATCAGGCCGAAATACAGAATGGCAAACATCAGCATCACCCCGGTTGGGGCCAGCTTGGTGATGCCTTGCAGCATCATCGGACCGATATCGCCCGAGAAACCGCCGAACAGGGCGAACAGGATCGGTACCAGAATCAGGGCGATCAAGGCCGACAGGCGCTTGGTCATGATCAGGTACATGAAGGTAATGACCATGGCAAAGCCGAGGAAGGTCAGCATAGGAGTACTCCAGGCGTATCGCGTCGAAAAGGAACGAGTCGGGCGGATTAGCGCGTGATGCGCAGCGCATGGAATAGCGGAGGGTGTGCTGCAGAGAGGCGGTTGTAAGCAAACATCAGAATCACCATTGTTGTTGTTAATTGGGCCGGGCGCTGTACAAAAAGTCAGGTGCCCTGGCTGACCGGTCTGTGCCGGTAGTGGCGGTCATCCTAAGGCGGCAAGCTTTCAGCCAGCTTTCGCTGGCTCAAAGGCGACGAGAGGTGCATTGTTGAGGTGAAGACCAATGCTCGGGAGGGAGAATTGATGCGCGATACGTATGAAGGCGGTTGCCATTGTGGCGCCCTGCGTTACCGGGTGCGTGGGCCCTTCTCGGACGTGGCCCATTGTCATTGCTCAGTGTGCCGTCGGGTCAGTGGTGGACTGCTGGTGACATGGGCCACCCTGCCCTGTGCGGATTTCCAGTGGTTGAACGCTAGCCCGCAATGCTATGACTCATCACCCAGCTGCGTGCGCTACTTCTGTAGCCGATGTGGTGCTCATGTGGCGCTGTCCACCGATTTGAGCCCGGATACCATCGACATCACTATCAGTACCCTCGACCAGCCAGAGCTGGCCCAGCCTAACCGGCATATCTGGACCAGCAGCCGTCTACCTTGGCTGCATCTGGATGAACAGTTGCCAGGTGAGCCCGAAGAAAGCCTCTAGGGCAGCTGCAAACCACCCGCGGCTTTGTGCAATGAGCGCAAATGTTCGCCGACTTGCTTGATGTTGGCCTCGACCGCAGCAATTTCCGCTGCTCGGGCCGGGCCCAGCAACGCACGGACTTCTTTGTCCAGATCGGCGCTGAGGGTTTGCAGCTGCTTTTGCCGTTGGCTGGTTTCACTGATCAACAGCTGGCGTTCACTGGTTTGCGGCAATCCGTAGCCGCTACTGCCCAGCAGTTCCGCTGGGCGGCTGAGGAAGCCGCTGTTGGCAAGAATCTGCTGTAAAGTACCGTTGGCCTTGGCCACAGAGGCATCATTCTGTTCGCGTCCGCTTAGGTAGCGTTGCTTGACCTCATCCTGTGCCAGCAGTAATTGCTGGCGCAGGCTCGCCTGCTCGAGCAACAGTAACGCTGCGCTGGTGCGCAGGTCAGCGCGGGCAAACCACTGCTGGCGTTGCTGTGCGCTTTGCTCCAGCCAGGCTTCGACGTTGTTCTGGGGGATTGGTAGCTGCTGCTTGAGGACCAGGAACATCGCTTGGTAGCGGTCGCGGTAGGAATCGAAACGGTAACCCAGGCGTAGCGCTTCGCGTGGATCATCCAGCACGCTGACATCTGCCAGCCCACGGCCTTTGAGCACTTCCAGCAAGCCATTGGGCATGATGCTGTCCAGGTCCGTCAGGCGCGGATTGGCGGTGCCGCTGCGCAACAGTTTGAGGGTTTCCACCGCACAGTTGTTGGACAGGAAGTAGTAGTTGCCGTCGTAGCTCCAGTGCATCTCGGCGGCCTGGCGGACCAGGTTTTCCAGTTCATTGCGGTCAAGCTTGAGCGGGATCGAAGCGAGACTGCGCAGTTCGGTCTTGGTGTACTCGTCGATGACCTGGGCAAGCGGGAGGACGAACAGGCGTGAAGGGTAAGCACCGGTCAGGCCGTCCCAGCTCGACAGTTGCACATCATTGACGAAAGCTCGGTATGACAGCACCAGGTGCTGGTCGAGATCGAGTCGACAATCCGGCCCACGTGGGCGCCCAGGGGCGCAGATGACCAGGCGCAGCATGCTGTGGCCCCAGCGGCTGACCAAGTTCTGGTTGGCTTCAGCTAGCAAGTAGTCCACGGCGTATACGCGCTCTGGATCGATTTCGCCCAGAGGCGTCTTGGCGAAGTCGTTACCAGCGTTGAGAAAGGGCAGCGCTTGCGAGCAGGCCGGGTGCTCTGGAGCCCAATCGAAGTGCGCTTGTAGATAGTTGTGCAGCGCGGGTCGACGGCAGGCGAAGCTCGGATCAAGGAGGAAGTACTCCATGTTGACCGCGATGAACTCTTTCGGGCTGCTCAATTCATAGCTGTCGGGGCTGCGCGCCACTTGGTGGTTATGCTGTTCGCGCTCCCCTCGGCGACCGACGTATTGCGGCCAGCCGGCCAGGTCGAGCAGGCGTGGGTCATCACTGAGGGTAAAGCGTCGCTCGGTTTGGCCGCGACATTGTTCGGGCAGGCCTATCTTGCCTTGGCTGCTCAAGTGCCGGGCACACTGATTGATCAGGCGCCGTTCGGGGCCTTGCCAGAGGCGTGCGCGATCATAGATATGGGTCAGCTCGTGCAGGACGGTGGCGAGCAGCTCTTGGCGAACCGTACCGTGTGGGCGGCCCGTCTTGTGGGTGGCAGCGCTGCCGTCGGTGAGGCCTGGCAACAGCCGTTGATTAAGCTCCAGGGTCGATACCAGCGATGCCTGACCGTAGGCATCTTCAGGCATCTTCGCGCTCCAGCTGACCCGGATGCGACGGTCGAGGCGTGCTTTGAAGCTGGGTGGTAGCGCCTGCATGGCTTCGTCCAGCAGCGCCTGGCTGGCGCGCTGTTGCGCCGGCTCAAGGCCGTCAGTCTGCAATTGCAGCTGCAGGTCGGCCAGTGCGGGGCTACCCAGTAGCATCAGCAGGCTACCGAGCAACCAGGCGCGCAGGGTATTCACAGGGCGAGGATAGCTTCAGCCAGATCCTGGTCGCTGGCCTGGCGTGCTTCAGGCACACGCTGGCGCAAGGTATCGAAGGCGGCTTCAAGCTGGGCGCCACGGATTTCACCGCGGCTGGCAACGTAACTGGCCGCATCGTCACGGGCTTCGCGCACGACCTTGGAGTCACGGATCGAGGTGGTGGTGTCGGATGTAAAGTCGATCGAACGACCGAAAGCGCGCACGATGATGTTGCTGGTGGCCACCAGGGTTTGTGCCTGGGCTACATCGGCCAGCAACAGAAGGCCAAGGGTGGCGGCAATCAGCGGGTTACGCATGGAGCATCTCCGGGAGAACGAGGGTAATCATTGGACGAGAATTGCCTGCGCCAGTTCAAGGTCGCCGACATGAAGTTCAGGGTTGGTCTGGCGCAGCAGATTCAAAGCAGCTTGCAATCGGGCGCCACGAATCTGACCGTCGCTGGCGACAAATGCGGCGGCCCCATCGTGGGCTTCCAGCAGCAGTTTGCGATCGAAGGGCGCTGAGGTCACCTTGCTGGTGACGTAACCGCTGACGACGAGGTTGGCAGTGCTGAGGTCCAGAGCCTGGGCGGTCTTGGTCCAGCACAGCACAAGCAACAACAATGATAGATAACGCATGGGTCTCGTAAGGCTGGTCATTCAGGCGGCAAAGGCTATCCCAATGCGCTGGCAAGGGCCAGCGCAGGGTACCCGGCTTCATTGCATGTTGTTACATGATGAAGCCGGAAGCAGACGAGCTTAGAGCGCCAGGATAGCTTGGGCCAATTGCGCGTCGCTAGCCTGCAGGCTTGGAGCCTGTTGGCGGATGTGGGCGAATGCACTTTCGAGCTTGGCGCCGCGGATATCGCCGTGGCTGGCAACAAAGCTGGCTGCATCGTCACGGGCCGCGCGGACGATTTTGTCGTCACGGAACGACGAAGACACATCCGAGGTGGCATCGGTAGAGGCAGCAACACCGCGAACGATGGTGTCAGTGGTTACGACGAAGCTGGTGGCGTTGGCGGTAGAAGCCAGGGCCAGCAGCACTGCGGCGCCAAACAAGCGTGAACGGAACATGGTCGATCTCCTGGTTAAGGCTGGTTCTTGTATCAGACGCACGCTCAGCTTGTTGCGCTACTTCTTATCAAGCTGGGTGCATTAAGGGTATCACGCGATCAGCGTCTGCGAGTTGGACAAGGCCGCAACGCAATTTATAAACTGTACCTATAAAAAATAATATCTTTAAAACTGTACCTAACTGCAGCGCAGCCGCTCTATTACGCCGCTTCAGAACGACAAAACCCGTCAGCAGACACCTGCGACGGGTTTTGGGAATTCGAGGTGCCGGCGTTGGCCGGCGAGCCTTGCATTAACGCCAGAACGGCTTGCTCAACTCTTCGTAGCGTTGTGCTTCGCTGATGCCTGCGTCGGCCAGCAAGCGAGAATCCAGGCGGGCCAACTGGTGGCGGCTGGCAATGCGGCGTTGCCACAACATCAGGTTAGCCAGCAGGCGCAGTGGCAGCGCGGCCTTGGATTGTTGGTTGGAGCTTTCGAAAACCAGATCGGAACTGAGGGTACGTTCCATGATGTCATCCTTCCGCTTGTGGCGGCATTAGGTAGTGATTTAACTGATGCCAATGATCCTCCTCTGCCGTCCATAACAGTAGATACAGTTCATCTAGATTGTGATGGGCCAGTTAACTGTTTAAGAGCACTGTTGCACTCCGAATAGACGTAACTGTACTGGTCGGCACTAAATTGGTGCAATTTCGTTGGAGTGAGGTGGGCGGAAGGGGCAAAGCAGGCTGAAATTACAGGTACAGTAGAACAGTTTTTGACAGATTATTTGTTGTAACTGTTCAGCCGGTGAGCGTTGCGCTTCACCGGCTGAAAACTGTCACACTCAGCTGGCGAGCATGCGCCCGGTTTCTTCCAGGTTCTCGTGCCAGGCCAGCGCTTCACGCAAGATGTGCGGGGTATGACCACCACGCTCGCAGGCGCGGGTGAAGTAATCATTCAGCGCTTCGCGGTAGTCGGGGTGCACACAGTTGTCGATGATCACCCGCGCACGCTCGCGTGGCGCCAGGCCACGCAGGTCGGCCAAACCTTGCTCGGTAACGAGGATATCGACGTCATGTTCGGTGTGATCGACGTGGCTGACCATGGGTACCACGCTGGAGATTGCGCCGCCCTTGGCAATGGATTTGGTGACGAAGATCGCCAGATGCGCATTGCGAGCGAAGTCACCGGAACCACCGATACCGTTCATCATCCGTGTACCGCAGACGTGGGTGGAGTTGACGTTGCCGTACAGGTCGAATTCAAGGGCAGTGTTGATGCCGATGATGCCCAGGCGGCGGACCACTTCAGGGTGATTGGAGATTTCCTGTGGGCGCAGGACCAGTTTGTCCTTGTAGTGCTCCAGATTACCGAACACATCGGCATTGCGGCGGCTCGACAGGGTGATTGAGCTACCCGAGGCGAAACTCAGCTTGCCGGCGTCGATCAAGTCAAAGGTCGAGTCCTGGAGTACTTCGGAATACATGGTCAGGTCTTCGAACGGTGAATCGATCAGGCCGCACATCACGGCGTTAGCGATGCTGCCGATACCGGCTTGCAGTGGGCCGAGCTTGTTGGTCATGCGCCCTGCTTCCACTTCCTGCTTGAGGAAGTTGATCAGATGGTTGGCGATGCCCTGGGTTTCATCATCGGGCGGCAGTACGGTGGACGGCGAGTCGGGCTGCTCGGTGATGACAATACCGACGATCTTGGCCGGGTCGATCGGGATCGCGGCGCTGCCAATGCGGTCATCGACTTTCACCAACGGGATCGGCGTGCGAGTTGGCCGGTAGGTCGGGATGTAGATATCGTGCAGGCCTTCAAGGTTGGCGTTGTGCGCCATATTGATCTCGACGATCACCTGTTTGGCGAAAATCGCGAAGCTGGCCGAGTTGCCCACCGAGGTGGTCGGCACGATGTGGCCTTGTTCGGTGATGGCGACGGCTTCGATGACCGCGATGTCGGGCAGTTTCAGTTGCTGGTTGCGCAGTTGTTCTACGGTTTCCGACAGGTGCTGGTCGATGAACATGACCTTGCCTTCGTTGATAGCCTTGCGCAGCGTGCTGTCGACCTGAAATGGCATACGACGAGCCAGTACGCCGGCTTCGGTCAGTTCCTTGTCCAGGTCGTTGCCCAGGCTGGCACCAGTCATCAGGCTGATTTGCAGCGGTGATTGCTTGGCTCGTTCGGCCAGTGCATGGGGCACAGCCTTGGCTTCGCCGGCGCGGGTGAATCCGCTCATGCCGACGGTCATGCCGTCCTCGATCAGGCCAGCGGCATCAGCCGCACTCATTACCTTGCTGTGCAGGGAGGACAAGCGGATACGATCACGGTACATGGATTGTTATCTCGGGCTACTAAAGCTAGATGCGCAGTCTAGTGATTTAGCAGCCCGGCGTCCCGCGACCAAGGTCGAATGCGACGCCAGGAAATAGCGCCTGATGTCGGCGGGCCGGGCATTAAAAAGCCCCAGCCGATACCGCGCTGGGGCTAATTGTCACAGCCTGGGAAAGGCTTAGTCGACGGCCTTGACCATATCTTCAATGACCTTCTTGGCATCACCGAAAACCATCATGGTTTTGTCCAGATAGAACAATTCGTTATCAAGGCCGGCATAGCCACTGGCCATGGAGCGCTTGTTGACGATGATGGTCTTGGCCTTGAAAGCCTCAAGGATTGGCATGCCGGCGATTGGCGATTTCGGATCGTTCTTCGCCGCTGGGTTGACCACGTCGTTGGCACCGAGCACCAGCACCACGTCGGCCTGGCCGAACTCGGAGTTGATGTCTTCCATCTCGAACACCTGGTCGTACGGCACTTCGGCTTCGGCCAGCAATACGTTCATATGACCTGGCATGCGCCCCGCTACTGGGTGAATCGCGTACTTCACGTTCACACCGTTGTGGGTCAGCTTTTCGGTCAGTTCCTTGAGCGCGTGCTGGGCGCGTGCCACCGCCAGGCCGTAGCCGGGAACAATGATCACGGTATCGGCGTTGCTCAGCAGGAAGGTCGCATCATCGGCCGAGCCGGATTTCACCGGGCGGGCTTCCTGAGCGCCCGCTGGGCCGGCAACATCTGTCGCGCCACCGAAGCCACCGAGAATCACGTTGAAGAACGAGCGGTTCATCGCCTTGCACATAATGTACGAGAGGATGGCACCGGACGAACCGACCAGCGAGCCTGCGATGATCAGCATCGAGTTGTTCAGCGAGAAGCCGATACCTGCTGCTGCCCAGCCCGAATAGCTGTTGAGCATCGATACCACCACCGGCATATCAGCGCCGCCAATCGGGATGATGATCAGCACGCCCATGACGAATGCCAGGATCAGCATCAGGGCAAAGGCGCTGTAGCTACCGGTGAAGGTGAAGATCAGGCCCAGTCCGATGGTTGCCAGGCCCAGCACCAGGTTGAGCTTGTGTTGACCGCTGAACTGTACCGGTGCGCCCTGGAACAGGCGGAACTTGTACTTGCCGGAGAGCTTGCCGAAGGCAATCACCGAACCGGAGAAGGTGATTGCACCGATGGCAGCGCCAAGGAACAACTCCAGGCGGTTGCCGGTGGGGATCGGGTCGCTGATGCTGGAGACGATACCCAGCGATTGCGGCTCAACCACTGCGGCAATGGCAATGAACACCGCGGCCAGACCGATCATGCTGTGCATGAAGGCAACCAGCTCAGGCATTTTGGTCATTTCAACGCGTTTGGCCATGATCGAGCCAGCGGTACCGCCGACCAGCAGGCCGACAATTACATAGCCGATGCCATCGGTCGCAAGTTCGGCACCCAGCTTGTAAATCAGGCCAACGGTGGTGATCACCGCCAGGCCCATGCCGAGCATGCCGAACAGGTTGCCCCGTCGTGACGTGGTCGGGTGCGACAGGCCCTTGAGCGCTTGAATGAAGCATACTGAGGCGACGAGGTAGAGAAGTGTTACCAGGTTCATGCTCATGTTTACTGCTTCCCCTCAGCCTTTGCGGCCTTCTTCTTGAACATCTCCAGCATGCGCCGGGTGACCAGGAAACCACCAAATACGTTAACCGCTGCCAGAGCCACCGCCAGGGTGCCCATGGTCTTGCCCAGCGGCGTCACAGTCAGGGCGGCGGCCAGCATGGCGCCGACAATGACAATGGCGGAAATGGCGTTGGTAACCGCCATCAGGGGGGTATGCAATGCAGGGGTGACGTTCCACACCACGTGATAACCGATATAGATCGCCAGCACGAAGATGATCAGGTTATAGACGTTGTGAGAGATCAGCATGTCTTCCATTGTCTGGCTCCTTATCCGTTCTTGCGGATGATCTGGCCGTCGCGGCACATCAGGCACGCGGCGACGATATCGTCTTCGAGGTTGATCACCAGCGCGCTGTCTTTGTCGAACAGCAGCTTCATGAAGTCGAGCAGGTTACGTGCATACAGGGCTGAAGCATCAGCACCGACCTGCGCAGGCAGGTTGGTCGGGCCAACAATCGTCACGCCATTCTCGACTACCACCTGATCGGCGACGGTCAGCGGACAGTTGCCACCCTGGGCTGCGGCCAGATCAATGACCACTGAGCCGGGCTTCATCTGCGCGACAGTCTCGGCGCTCAGTAGGGTCGGCGCTTTGCGTCCAGGGATCAATGCAGTGGTGATGACGATGTCGGCCTGTTTGGCGCGCTCGTGCACCGCCAGCGCCTGCCGCTGCATCCAGCTGGCTGGCATCGGCCGCGCGTAGCCGCCAACACCTTCAGCGCATTCGCGTTCTTCATCGGTCTCGTAAGGGACGTCGATGAACTTGGCACCCAGCGATTCGATCTGCTCTTTCACTGCCGGACGCACGTCCGAAGCTTCGATCACCGCGCCCAGGCGCTTGGCCGTGGCGATGGCCTGCAAACCGGCCACACCTGCACCGAGAATCAGCACGCGTGCTGCTTTGACGGTACCTGCGGCGGTCATCAGCATCGGCATGAAGCGCGGATAGTGATGGGCCGCGAGGAGCACGGCTTTGTAGCCGGCAATGTTGGCCTGCGAGGACAGCACATCAAGGCTTTGTGCCCGCGAGGTACGCGGGGCAGCCTCGAGGGCGAAGGCGGTGATGCCGCGTTCAGCCATCTTGGCGATGATGTCGTTGTTGAACGGATTGAGCATGCCGACAAGAACGGTACCGCTCTTGATCTGGGCCAGCTCGCTATCGTCGGGAGCCACAACCTTCAGTACCAGCTGTGCACCAAACGCATCGGCAGCGCTGCCAATAGTGGCGCCTGCTGCTTCATAGGCACTGTCCGGAACGCTGGCACTAACGCCGGCGCCACTCTGGACGGTGACCTGATGCCCCTGACCAATCAGTTTTTTGATGGTTTCCGGGGTTGCAGCAACCCGTGTTTCGCCCGTCTGCGTTTCCAGTGGAACACCAATGTGCACGTCAAATCTCCTGCGTGATCTTTTGTTGGTAAACCAGCGCACTGCGGATGGTGCGTCTGGGGCGGCCGATCAGCACGATCCCGCCAAATTCAGGCGGGGCGCGGCATTTTGCAGGCGATTCCTGAATTGCTTCAACCAGTTTTGAAGGGTGACGGTAATCAAACTACAAGTCACCCTGTGACCGAATGTCGCAAGAACAGGCCTAGAGCCCGCCTGCTGCGGGCTTCAGGGAGATTACGGTAAATTTTGAAAAAATTCCGCCGATTTTTCTGAATGCGCCGATCAAAACGCGATTTATGCTGTGAAAGCCGCATAAACAGCAGGGTTAAGGGCTATTGGAGGGGGTGCCGAAACAGTTGTGTTAATTGCGACATTTCCGTACATCTGTAGGGCTCCATTTTGACTGACTACGGGGTCAGGTTATGGCTGTCGTCCATATGGGCTGCGGTGTAGCGTTCGGCTTGCGCAACCAGCCAGTCGCGAAAAGCACGCAATGATGCCGACTCAACCTTGCGTTCCGGGATCATCAGGTAATACGCCTTGATACTCGATAGCGCATGCTGGTTGGCCACAACCAGTCGCCCTTCTGCCAGCTCGCGCTGGATAAGGAACGGTGGAATCAGCGCTACACCCATCTCATGCATGGCTGCCTGAGCCAACATCGAGAATAGCTCATAGCGCGGGCCCGTCATGTCACGGGCAATACTCATGTTCAGGCTGTTGAACCACTGGCGCCAGGCGTAGGGGCGCGTGGTCTGCTGCAATAGCGGCAAGTGGGCAATCTGCTCGGCACTCAACTGCCCTACTCCCTCCAGCAGGCTTGGGCTGCAGACTGGCACCGGATTCTCGCCCATCAGTCGATGAGAATGGGTGCCGGACCAGTCGGCATCACCGAAATAGATGGCGGCATCGAAGGGTGTGTCTGCAAAAAGGAAGGGTCGGGTGCGGTTGGTCAGGTTGACGGTAACCTCGGGGTGACGTTGCTGGAAATCTTTAAGCCTGGGCAGCAACCATTGAGTACCGAAGGTGGGAACTACCGCCAGCTCGATGACATTGGCGCCCTGCTGACCCATCACTGACAAGGTGTCGCGTTCTACCGCATCCAGTTGCGCCGCTACTCGGCGGCTGTATGAGAGGCCTGCTTCAGTGAGTTTCACCCCGCGGCGTGAACGGCGAAATAATTCGACATTCAGAAACTCCTCCAGCCCGCCGATCTGCCGACAAACGGCGCCCTGAGTCAGGGAGAGCTCTTGTGAAGCCTTGGTAAAGCTCTCGTGGCGGGCGGCAGCCTCGAAGCAAACCAGGGCCGTTGTACTGGGGATCTTGCGTCGCATGTACGTCAACCTCACTAATAAGGCGCAAGGGTGGCCTTTTTAGGCCGTTACGGAGTGAGAAATTATCACAAGACTATGCAGATTCATCGTTTGTCTCGTCGACTGATCAGGCCTAGGATCAATGCACAACAACTCTGGTCCCATCTTTCGAGGATTCGCTCATGGCCGGTAAAGCAAGCTTCAACTGGATCGACCCGCTGTTGCTCGACCAACAGCTCACTGAAGAAGAGCGCATGGTGCGTGACAGCGCTTATCAGTTCGCCCAGGACAAGCTGGCTCCGCGCGTGCTGGAAGCATTCCGCCACGAGCAGACCGACCCGGCGATCTTCCGCGAAATGGGCGAAGTCGGCCTGCTCGGCGCAACCATCCCTGAGCAATACGGTGGCAGTGGTCTGAACTACGTGTGCTACGGCTTGATTGCCCGCGAAGTTGAACGTATCGACTCCGGCTACCGCTCGATGATGAGTGTGCAGTCTTCCCTGGTGATGGTGCCGATCAGCGAGTTTGGTAATGAAGCAACCAAGCAGAAATACCTGCCCAAGCTCGCCAGTGGCGAGTGGATCGGTTGCTTTGGCCTGACCGAACCTGACCATGGTTCCGATCCGGGTTCGATGATCACCCGGGCGAAGAAAGTCGATGGCGGCTATCGCCTGACCGGTAACAAAATGTGGATCACCAACAGCCCGATTGCTGACGTGTTTGTGGTCTGGGCCAAGGACGATGCCGGCGATATTCGCGGTTTCGTTCTGGAGAAAGGCTGGCAGGGCCTCAGTGCCCCGGCTATTCACGGCAAGGTCGGCCTGCGGGCTTCGATCACCGGTGAGATCGTCATGGATAACGTCTTCGTACCGGAAGAAAACATCTTCCCTGACGTGCGCGGCTTGAAAGGCCCGTTCACCTGCCTGAACTCTGCTCGCTACGGCATCTCCTGGGGTGCACTGGGGGCCGCTGAGGCCTGCTGGCACACCGCTCGCCAGTACACTCTCGATCGTAAGCAGTTCGGTCGCCCTCTGGCTGCCAACCAGTTGATCCAGAAGAAACTGGCTGACATGCAGACTGAGATCACCCTGGCCCTGCAAGGCTGCTTGCGCTTGGGTCGCATGAAGGATGAAGGCACCGCAGCGGTCGAAATTACCTCGATCATGAAGCGTAACTCTTGCGGTAAGGCGCTGGATATCGCACGTCTGGCGCGCGACATGCTTGGCGGCAATGGCATCTCCGACGAGTTCGGTGTCGCCCGTCACCTGGTCAACCTGGAAGTGGTCAATACCTATGAAGGTACCCATGACGTGCATGCGCTGATCCTTGGGCGTGCGCAAACCGGCATCCAGGCCTTCTATTAATAAGGAGCCAGCCCATGGGCGCGCTATCTCATTTGCGGGTGCTGGATCTGTCGAGAGTACTGGCCGGGCCGTGGTCCGGGCAGATCCTTGCTGACCTCGGGGCTGAAGTGATCAAGGTTGAGCGTCCAGGCACTGGCGATGATACGCGTGCCTGGGGGCCACCCTTCCTTAAGGATGCCTATGGCGAGAACACCAGCGAGGCGGCCTACTACCTGTCGGCTAACCGTAACAAGCGTTCGGTGACCATTGATTTCACTCAGCCAGAAGGGCAGCGCCTGGTACGTGAGTTGGCGGCAAAGTCCGATGTGGTCATCGAGAACTTCAAGGTCGGTGGCCTGGCTGCCTACGGTCTGGACTACGAAAGCCTGAAGGAGATCAATCCGCAGCTTATCTATTGCTCGATTACCGGCTTTGGCCAGACCGGGCCGTATGCCAAGCGTGCGGGCTATGACTTCATGATCCAGGGGCTGGGCGGGCTGATGAGCCTGACCGGGCGTCCTGAAGGAGAGGAAGGTGCCGGGCCTGTGAAGGTCGGTGTGGCATTGACCGATATCCTCACCGGGCTGTACTCCACCGTGGCGATTCTGGCTGCCCTCGCCCATCGCGACCATGATGGTGGAGGTCAACATATCGATATGGCCTTGCTCGACGTTCAAGTCGCCTGCCTGGCCAACCAGGCGATGAACTACCTGACTACTGGTACGCCACCGCGGCGCCTGGGTAATGCGCATCCGAATATCGTGCCTTACCAGGACTTCCCTACTGCTGATGGTGACTTCATTCTTACCGTGGGCAATGACGGGCAGTTCCGCAAGTTCGCCGAAGTGGCCGGGCAGCCGCAATGGGCGGATGATCCACGCTTTGCTACTAATAAGCAGCGGGTGGCTAACCGTGCGCAACTGATTCCATTGATTCGCCAGGCTACAGTCTTCAAGACCACGGCCGAATGGGTGGCGCAGTTGGAGACAGCAGGTGTGCCGTGTGGGCCGATCAACGATCTGGCACAGATGTTCGCCGACCCTCAGGTTAAGGCCCGGGGGCTGGCGATCGAGATACCCCATCCATTGGCAGGCAGTGTGCCGCAGGTGGCAAGCCCAATACGCCTTTCCAAAACGCCAGTGGAATACCGTAATGCGCCCCCACTGTTGGGAGAGCATACGGAACAGGTGTTGGGGGAGGTGCTGGGCTTGGCGGCATCGGAGATTGAACGCTTGCGTGCTACGCAGGTAGTCTAAAGCGGCAAGCCGCAAGCCATAAGCTGCAAGTGGGCGCGGCGCCCCTGCTTTTACTTGCAGCTTTAAGCTTGCTACTTATAGCTAAAACGCCCCCGCTGAAACAAAGTTGAAATAAGTCCTTGACGCCCCTGTAGATCTGTCTATAATTCGCCCCACTTCCGGCGTAGTCGGAACGGAAAACTCCTTGAGATTCAACGAGTTAGATGTTCC
>NZ_JBNPJT010000021.1:0-76605 GCF_050312595.1 Pseudomonas sp. UM16
GTCGCGGGCTTGTTCATCACACGTCCTTGTTCACGTCGAGGTGCAGGCAAGCGTTGTCCATGTGCTGGATACGCAGCGCTGGTGCCCAAAGCGTGCTTGAGCCAAGGACAACACCCGGAAACGCTACCAAGCGCGACAAATAATTGATGTCAGACGCTTCCGAAAATACATCCGCATTTGCAGACTGTTGGTTGGTGAGTCACAAAAAGCTCGCGAGGCACGCCTGCCCGCTGAACCTGCGACGCTCTGCCACTGCTACCATCGTCGGCGCTGACGAAGCGCCTGCGGCGTGCCAGACTGATTGATCGAGGTTCGCCGTTACGCCGACGGCTGTTCCATTTTTTGTTTCGGAGTAGTCATGTCGCTGTCCAGTGGGCTGATCGCTGTGGTCGCCCTGGCCTATATGGCCATCATGTTCGCTATCGCCTTCTATGGTGACCGGCGCAAAACGCCGCTACCACCGCGCTTGCGTGCCTGGGTCTATAGCCTGTCGCTGGCGGTGTACTGCACCAGCTGGACCTTCTTCGGCGCCGTCGGCCAGTCCGCCGAACAGCTCTGGGCGTTCCTGCCGATCTACCTGGGGCCTGTGCTGTTACTGCTGTTCGCACCCTGGGTGCTGCAGAAGATGGTGCTGATCAGCAAACAGGAAAACATCACCTCGATTGCCGACTTCATTGCCGCCCGCTATGGCAAATCTCAGTCGCTGGCGGTGGTGGTGGCGCTGATCTGCCTGGTCGGCGTGCTGCCTTATATCGCCTTGCAGCTCAAGGGCATTGTGCTCGGCGTCAACCTGCTGATTGGCGCCAGTGCCGACGCCACCGGCAGCCGCGTACAAGACACCGCACTGGTGGTCTCACTGGTACTGGCGCTGTTCTCCATCGTATTTGGTACCCGCAGCCTGGATGTCACCGAACACCACCGCGGCATGGTCCTGGCCATTGCCTTCGAATCGATGGTCAAGCTTTTGGCCTTCCTCGCCGTCGGCGCCTTCGTCACCTTTGGTCTGTATAACGGTTTCGACGACCTGTTCAGCAAGGCGCAACTGGCCCCGCGCCTGGAAGGCTTCTGGCAAGAGACGATTAACTGGCCGTCAATGGTGGTCCAGACCGGCGTGGCGATGATGGCGATCATTTGCCTGCCCCGGCAGTTTCATGTCACCGTGGTCGAGAACATCGAACCGCAGGACCTGCGCCTGGCTCGCTGGGTGTTTCCGATGTACCTGATCCTCGCCGCGCTGTTTGTGGTGCCGATCGCCTTGGCCGGGCAGATGTTGCTGCCAGGGGTGATACCCGACTCCTACGTCATCAGCCTGCCGCTGGCCGAAGCGCATCCGGCCCTGGCATTGCTGGCGTTCATCGGCGGCGCTTCGGCCGCCACCGGCATGGTGATCGTTGAAGCGGTGGCGCTGTCGACCATGGTCTCCAACGACATGCTGCTGCCCTGGCTGTTGCGCCGCAACAACGCCGAGCGACCGTTTGAGGTGTTCCGCCACTGGATGCTCTCGGTACGCCGGGTAACCATTGTTGTGATCCTGCTGCTGGCCTACGTCAGCTACCGCCTGCTCGGTTCCACCGCAAGCCTGGCTACCATCGGCCAGATTGCCTTTGCCGCAATCACGCAGTTGACCCCGGCCATGCTCGGCGCCCTGTACTGGAAGCAGGCCAACCGCCGCGGGGTGTTCGCCGGCCTGGCTGCCGGGATCTTCCTCTGGTTCTACACCCTGGTGCTGCCAATTGCCGCCCACAGCCTGGGCTGGTCGCTGGAGCTGTTTCCGGGGCTGGCCTGGCTGCACGGCAACCCGCTGAACCTACCGATCACGCCGCTGACCCAAGGGGTGGTGTTGTCGCTGGCCGGCAACTTCACCTTGTTCGCCTGGGTGTCGATCCTCTCGCGTACCCGCGTGTCGGAACACTGGCAAGCCGGCCGCTTCATTGGCCAACAAACCAGCGCCCGGCCCAATAGCCGTTCGTTGCTGGCAGTACAGATCGACGACTTGCTGCAACTGGCGGCGCGCTTTGTCGGCGAAGAGCGCGCGCGGCAGAGTTTCATCCGCTTTGCCTACCGTCAGGGCAAGGGCTTCAACCCCAACCAGAATGCCGACGGCGACTGGATCGAGCACACCGAACGCTTGCTCGCCGGTGTACTGGGCACCTCCTCGACCCGGGCGGTGGTCAAGGCGGCCATTGAAGGCCGCGACATGCAACTCGAGGACGTGGTGCGCATCGCCGACGAAGCCTCGGAAGTGCTGCAGTTCAACCGCGCCCTGCTGCAAGGCGCTATCGAGAACATCAGCCAGGGCATCAGCGTGGTCGACCAGAACCTGCTGCTGGTGGCCTGGAACCGCCGTTACCTGGAACTGTTCAATTACCCCGACGGCTTGATCAGCGTCGGTCGGCCGATTGCCGACATCATTCGCTACAACGCCGAACGTGGCCTCTGCGGCCCCGGCGAAGCACAGGTTCATGTGGCTCGGCGTCTTCACTGGATGCGCCAGGGCCGTGCGCATACCTCTGAACGGCTGTTCCCCAACGGCCGGGTCATCGAACTGATCGGCAACCCGATGCCGGGCGGTGGCTTCGTTATGAGCTTCACTGACATCACCCCGTTCCGCGAAGCCGAACAAGCGCTTAAAGAGGCTAACGAAGGCCTGGAACAACGGGTCGCCGAGCGCACTCAGGAGTTGTCGCAACTGAACCAGGCGTTGACCGAAGCCAAGAGCCACGCCGAGGCCGCCAACCAATCCAAAACCCGCTTCCTGGCCGCCGTCAGCCATGACTTGATGCAGCCACTCAATGCTGCCCGTCTGTTTTCTGCCGCGCTCTCTCACCAGGGCGACGGCCTCTCCGCAGACGCCCAGCAACTGGTCCAGCACATGGACAGCTCACTGCGCTCCGCCGAGGAATTGATCAGCGACCTGCTCGACATTTCGCGCCTGGAAAACGGCAAGATCACCCCTGACCCCAAACCGTTCGCCCTGAACGAGTTGTTCACCACCCTGGGTACCGAATTCAAGGTATTGGCCCAGCAACAGGGCCTGGATTTTCGCGTACGCTCCAGCCGCTTGCGGGTGCACAGCGACATGAAACTGTTGCGCCGAATCCTGCAGAACTTCCTGACCAATGCCTTCCGCTACGGCAAGAGCCCGATCCTGCTCGGTGTCCGCCGGCACGGCGGCAAGCTGTGGCTGGAGGTCTGGGATCGCGGCCCGGGCATCGCCGATGACAAGCTGCAGGTGATTTTCGAGGAATTCAAACGCCTGGACAGCCATCAGACCCGCGCCGAAAAAGGCCTGGGCCTGGGCCTGGCAATCGCTGACGGCCTGTGCCGGGTGCTCGGCCACTCATTAGAGGTGCGTTCCTGGCCGGGCAAAGGCAGCGTGTTCCGTGTCAGCGTGCCCCTGGCAACGACACCAGCCGCCCCCATCGTCACCCCAGCCGAGCAAGGCGGCCAACCACTGGCCGGTATGCAAGTGCTGTGTGTCGACAACGAAGACAGCATTCTGATCGGCATGAACAGCCTGCTCAGCCGCTGGGGATGTCAGGTATGGACGGCACGCAACCGCGACGAGTGCGATGCCTTGCTCAAAGAAGGTATGCGGCCGCACCTGGCGCTGGTTGACTTTCACCTGGACGACGGCGAAACCGGTACCGAGCTGATGGCCTGGCTACGCACGCGCCTGGGCGAACCGGTGCCAGGCGTGGTGATCAGTGCCGACGGTCATAGTGAGACGGTGGCGCAGGTGCATGCCGCTGGCCTCGATTTCCTCGCCAAGCCAGTCAAGCCGGCAGCGCTGCGGGCCCTGCTCAATCGCCATCTGAGCCTGGTCCAGTAAGGCTGCTGGCAGCCAGCGGGTCACCTTCGCTCATGGCCCGTTCCAGCAAATCGGCCGGCAAGCTCTTGCTGGCGCGGGCGCCGAGCAACTTCAGTTGCTCGCTGCGGCTGATCAAGTTGCCGCGCCCCTCACAAAGCTTGTTGCGGGCAGCGCTGTAGGCTTTATCGACTTGCTGCAAGCGATTGCCCAGCTCATCCAGGTCCTGGATGAACAACACGAATTTGTCATACAGCCAGCCCGCGCGCTCGGCAATTTCCCGGGCGTTCTGGCTCTGGCGCTCTTGTTTCCATAGGCTGTCGATCACCCGCAAGGTGGCCAGCAAGGTGGTTGGGCTGACGATCACGATCTGCCGGTCGAACGCCTCCTGGAACAGATTGGGCTCAGCCTGAAGCGCCGCGGAAAAGGCCGCTTCGATCGGTACGAAGAGCAGAACGAAATCCAGGCTGTGCAAGCCTTCCAGGCGATTGTAGTCCTTACCCGACAAGCCTTTTACGTGGTTGCGCAACGACAGCACATGCTGTTTGAGGGCCGCTTGGGCAATCTCGTTGTCATCAGCGCCGACATACTGCTGATAGGCCGTCAGGCTGACCTTGGAGTCGACCACCACCTGCTTGTCGCCCGGCAACATGATCAGTACGTCCGGCTGGAAGCGTTCGCCGTCCGCGCTCTTGAGGCTGACCTGAGTCTGGTACTCACGGCCCTTCTCCAGCCCGGCGTGCTCAAGCACCCGCTCGAGAATCAGCTCACCCCAGTTGCCCTGGGTTTTCTGGCCCTTGAGCGCCTGGGTCAGGTTGGTGGCTTCATCACTCAAACGCAGGTTAAGTTGCTGCAGACGCTCCAGCTCTTTGCCCAGGGAAAACCGCTCACGCGCTTCCTGCTGGTAGCTGTCTTCAACGCGCTTCTCGAAGGCTTGAATACGCTCCTTGAGTGGGTCGAGCAATTGCCCCAAATGCTGCTGGCTGGTCTGGGCGAAACGTTGCTCACGCTCGTCAAAGATCTTCGTCGCCATTTCGGCGAATTGCGCGCGCAGCTCGTCCCGCGAACCCTGCAGGTCATCGAGGCGTTGTTGATGGCTTTCCTGTTGTTCGCGCAGCTCAGCGCCCAAGGCCGCGCTGTGGGCGTCCAGGCGGCGCAGTTCGGCCTCACGGGCGCTACGTTCGAGCTGCCAGGCATGGGCTGCATCGCGGGCGTTGTCGCGGTCGATCTGCAGCAACTCCAGCTCACGGGCTTGCGCCGCCAGGGTCGCCTGTTTGGCAGCGTTGGCCTGGCTCAAATCACTGATTTCGTCGCGACTGGCGTCGAGCTGGGCGAGTAAGCCCTCCTGAGCCAACTGGACACTGCTCAGACGCTCCTCAAGCAAGGCCGCCTGCGCTTCACGGGCAGCAAACCGCCGTTGCTGCTGAAACACCCAGCCCAGACAAGGCACTGCGGCCGCTATGATACCCAGCACAATGCTGGTCAGATCCAACGCCATCGCCACCCGAACACTCCCTAGCAAAATCAACGGCAGAGCTTATCAGCCTTGCCACTGCCGTGCAGTCAAGCGTCTGGTAACTGCTTAAGCAAGCGCCGGGCTTCTTGAGAGCCTTGAGAAGACGCCAGCTCCAGCCAGTAGCGAGCCTGCTCGGGCTCGTTGATCTGCGCTTGAGCGCACAAGCGACCGTATTCGAGCTGCGCGCGGCGATCGCCGGCGCGGGCCGCCTGGCGCAGCAGGTCATGACCGATGCGCCGGTCGCGAGCGTTGCCACAATCACGACAGAGCATCTGCCCCAAACGGCTTTGCGCGACCACCACACCCTGACGCGCAGGCTGCTTGAGCAAGCGTCCGGCAAAGTGTTTGACGTTGGGGTTGTCGCCCAGCCGCGGATTGTCGAGCAGCCATAAAGCGACCTTCAAGGAGAAGCGCTTTGGCTCAGGCACAGGCGGTGGCGTGGAATCAATTGCAGGAATTTTGGCGCGAAACTTCATAACCAACAGCGACGACAACTCGAGAGGCGCGCCACTCTACACCTTTTTTTCGCCAATGACCCGAGGTCGCCGACAACTTTTTTCAAAATATTTCTGCGTGCTTTTATTGACGCCGGTCGAGGTGTTTTTCCTCCGCCAGACGCCCTGGCGAAGATTGTCGGACACATCGGAAAAAGCTAGCACGCCCGTCCTAGAGCAAGCGCTCGGGACAATCCACAGAAGCTGTGGATAACTCGGTGGACAACCCCCTCCAAGACCCCGCAAACCCCTATGAAATGGGGCTTTTGCTCAAACTGTCGATTTTTTCACCAGCTAAAATAAGTGTTTTTTTTCATTGACTTAAGTTATTGGGCAAGTCATTGGCGCAGTGATCAGGCAGTGTTGCAGGGCTGTAACATCGCCCGCCCCATGTGTGCACATGCGCCCCAATGAAAGGCAATTCGTTGCACGAATTTGGCACGTTCTCGACGTTATCGCGCCTTCAGTGCCTCTTCACAGGCGATGAAAAAAGCGAGATACTGGCCGGCTCCGCGAATAAAAAGCCATCCTTCTTGCTAAGACCCAACCTTTGCGGTAGTCTTGCCACCGTTAGTACCAAGCTGAAAGTCAATTCTGGCCAAAGCAGTCCTTACAGTGCCCTCTCCACCTTGGAACAGCGCCTGTTGAAACAAGGACCGGCCGACTCGATGGTTCCCAGGTAAATCACTTCTTACTCTGACCGAACCAACCTGCAGATTGATCAGGATCTTCACCCCGCGGCATAGAACCTCGACCCGGTGTGTTGCCTGCCCTCTGACGTACCTACCAGTCAGCCCCAGCGCCACATGATGAATGCGCCCAAAACTGGCTGCCCTGTTCCAGTCAGGTTCTTCGCCTAGACTAAATCCCGGCGTTACTGGAACGTTTTAAGTGTGCACGGATCGAAACCGTGTCTATTGCAGGAACATCTAATAACTATGACTCACTCTATCCATACTCAGGCTGCGATTAGCACCCTTTCCCAGGCATTTGCCCCGCTCAATTGCTTGATCAACGCATCACGCAAAGGCAGCTTCAGCTTCACCCTGGTCAACGAGCACGGCATTGCCCGTCACAGCGAGCGCCTGTACCCCGAGCAGTACAGCCAAGCCGAACCGCTGCAAGCGGTGATCGAGCGCACCCGTCAGGCACTGACTGCCTGATCCGCGCTTCGCTGCAACAGCTCAAGCCCCGCCCTCTCGCGGGGCTTTTTTATGTGCGTAGCGGTACCCACAGGGGGCGTTTCTTAATCACCGCACGGCATATGGTTTATAACTAAAAGCCGCAAATGTTTTAAAAACAGTCCTTTACAGCACGAATATGACACTACACTTCAACTCAAGCGGCAGAGGCCGCTTCCGGCGGGCCTGACCGACTCTCCAGCTGCCAAGCTCCAGCGTCCGCCGGCCACATTCAAGTTCGAGGGCATTATGGGTATCGCCGCGAGCGAGTTGAGCCAATTTGTCATTCGCCCGACCCTGATCTACCTGGGCCGCCACTGCGCCAGCGCTGAAGCTTTATTGCTGGGTGTTGCCGCCAGCCAGTCCGCCCTCGGCTCCGCCTTGCATGATCGCCGCGGTCACGGCCTCTACCGGATTGCCGAACTGCGCCACCAAAACGTCTGGGACCAGTTCCTGGCCCGCGACCCGGAACTGGCCAGCCTGGTGCGCGGCCTGGCCAGTCAACACGCCTTCCTCAGCGGCCCGCACCTGGAACTGACCGTCAACCTGCGCTACGCCACCGCCATCGCCTGGATGCTCATCGAAGAACAGGCCCACGCCCTCCCCGCTGCCGACGATCTTCTGGGCCTTGCGCGCATCTGGCGCCAGACCTTTCACCCCCAGGGACGTCTGCGCGATTTCACCTGCGCATGGCAAACCTGCATCGCGCCTGTGACTCTTGAAGCCTGCTGACAGTCACTGAACTCCATATTCGGAAATTTCCCACCTTTCTGGTCGGATTGTCCTACAAAACCGCTCTATCTCCTGCGATACAGCCTATAGCGCTGCGGGCGAAATGTTGGTAATTTTCGCCCCGGAGATCCCAAGGAGTTCTAATAATGAAAAAAGTAATGCTCAAAACCTCTCTTAGCCTCGCCGTCACTCTCGCCTCGACTCAACTGCTCGCCAGCGGCTTTGCCCTCAACGAACAGAGCGTCAGCGGCATGGGCACAGGTTTCGCGGGTCGTTCTTCTTCTGCCGATGATGCCAGCACCGTATTCGGCAACCCTGCCGGTATGTCACGCCTGAAACGTGAACAAGTCACCGTGGGTGGCGCAGCCATTATTGCCAAAACCGACATCAAGGACGGTCGTGGTACCTTTGGCGGCAGCAATGACGGTGACATGGTTCCAACCGTCGGCGTTCCAATGGGCTTCTACGTCAAGCCAATCGATGAGCACTGGGCGTTCGGTATCGGTATGTACGTACCTTTCGGCCTGGTGACTGACTACGAAAGCGGCTTTGCCGGCCGTTACTTCGGCAGCAAAAGTGAAGTGCAGGTCGTCACCCTGCAGCCAACAATCAGTTACGCCTTCAACGACAAGGTTTCTATCGGTTTCGGCCCAACCATCAACCGCATTGATGGCACCCTGGAATCCGCAGCACTGAACCGTGCCTCGCCAGGCATAAATGACGGCAAAGTAAAGATTTCCGGTGATGACACTGCCATCGGTTACAACATCGGTATTCTGGTACAAGCCACCGACAACACTCGCGTCGGCCTGACCTATCACTCAATGGTCGACTACAAACTTGAAGGTGATACCAAGATTTCCGGCTCTGGCTTCGGCCCGTTCAGCGGTAACAAGTTCGACGCAACGTTGAAGATCAAAACGCCGGAATCGGTCGACTTCTCGGTCACCCACGAGCTCGATGCCAACTGGACACTGTATGCCGGTAGCACCTGGACCCGCTGGAGCCGACTGGAAGCCATTACCGTCAACAACGACGGCGTTCCTGCCCCGCTGCAACCAGGGCTAGGCCAGATCAGCGAAGACCAGAACTGGCATGACACGTGGGCGCACGCTATCGGTGCTGCCTATAAAGTGAACAAAGAATGGACCCTGCGTGCAGGTTTCAGTGTCGACCAGGCCCCAACCAATAACACCAACCGCTCGCCGCGCATTCCGACAGGCGACCGCAAGGTGTTCAGCCTGGGCGCTGGCTGGAACCCTAGCGATGACATGACCATCGACCTGGCCTACTCCTACCTGATGGAAGAAGACGTCAAGGTTAATCAGACCACCTCTCTGAGCGACCCGGCCCACTTCAAAGGCTCCTACAGCGGCAAGTATGAAAACAGTGCTCACGGTCTCGGTGCATCGCTCACCTACCGCTTCTGATTCAACGCTGCCAACACAAAAAACCGCCGATTTCGGCGGTTTTTTTTAGGCGCTAGACGCTCACGGCTGCGAAGCGATGGCCTTCTCAATCGCGGCCTTGAATTCGGGGTCGTCCGGTTTGGTCAGGCTGGAGAAATTGGCGACCACGTTGCCCTGCCGATCAACCACGTACTTATAGAAATTCCACTTCGGCGCACTGCTTTGCTTGGCGAGGTTCTTGAACAAGGGAATCGCATCATTGCCACGCACAGGTTGGGCTTTGGTCATGGTGAAGGTGACGCCATAGTTGGCATAGCAGACCTTAGCGGTCTTCTCGGCGTCGGCGTCCTCTTGCTTGAAGTCGTTGGACGGCACACCGAGCATCTCCAGCCCTTGACTGTGATAGGTCTTGTAGACCCCTTCCAGGCCTTCAAATTGCGGGGCAAAACCACAATAGCTGGCAGTATTGACCACCACCAGCGGCTTGCCGGCAAACTTCTCACACAGGTCAATCTGCTCTTTGCCACGCAACTCCGGCAGGCTGCCCTTGAGCAATGCCGGACAGTCCGCGGCCTGTACCGATGCAGCGGCCATCAGAGTGAACAGTGGAACCAACATCCAACGTGCGCGCATCATCGTCTCTCCCTTGAACAGGTCTATGACGTTCAGAATACGCCTAGCACACGCCCATGCCCAACTGCATCAGCGCCAGCCCACCTTCATGCCACCCCCACCAGACCAGCGCCAGCAGCAACAATGCGCAAAGGGCCAGAAGCCCACGCAGGGCAAAGCGGTTCATGCCGCTTGCGCCTGCAGGCGTGCCACAGGGCGCTCACGCACCGGCCAGTTAAGCGCAGCCGCCAACAGGCTGAGGAGGATCGAAATCTGCCAGACCAGGTCGTAATTGCCGGTCTGGTCGTACACTACCCCACCCAGCCAGCCTCCCAGGAAGGCGCCCAACTGGTGGAACAGGAACACGATACCGCCGAGCATCGACAGGTTACGCACGCCAAACAGGGTCGCCACCGTGCCATTGGTCAACGGCACGGTCGACAGCCACAACAGGCCCATGGCGATGCCGAACAGGTAAGCACTGAACTGAGTGACCGGCGCCCAGAGAAACAGCACGATCACTACCGCGCGCAACAGATACAGCGCCGTCAGCAAACGCGGCTTGGACATCCGTCCACCCAGCCAACCGGCGGTGTAGGTGCCGACAATGTTGAACAACCCGACCAGGGCCAGCACTGTAGTGCCGATGGTGGCTGGCAGGTGTTGGTCGACCAGGTAGGCCGGCAAGTGCACACCGATGAACACCACCTGAAAGCCACAGACGAAAAAGCCCAAGGCCAACAGCCAGAAACCAGAATGCGTGCAGGCTTCACGCAAGGCCTGGCCAAGGCTTTGTTCGGCACCATGGCTGGGCAGCGGTCGATCCTTCAACAACCCCACCAGCGGCACGATGAAGGCCACCAGCAAGCCCAGCACCAGCAAGGCCGCTGACCAGCCCAGCCAGCCGATCAGGCCAAGGGTGCCCGGCAGCATGGCGAACTGACCGAACGACCCGGCGGCACTGGCAATACCCATGGCCATGCTGCGCTTCTCTGGTGGTACGGCACGCCCTACCACGCCAAGGATCACCGAGAATGAAGTGCCGGAGAGGCCAATGCCAATCAACAGACCGGCGCTCAGCGACAGGGTCACTGCCGAATCGGACATGCCCATCAGCACTAGCCCAACGGCATACAGAACACCGCCGACCATCACCACTTTTGCTGCACCAAGGCGATCAGCCAAAGCCCCGGCAAAGGGTTGCGCCAGGCCCCAGATCAGGTTCTGCAAGGCAATGGCGAAGGCGAACACCTCCCGCCCCCAGCCAAAGTCGGCACTCATCGGCGCCAGAAACAAGCCGAAGCCATGCCGCACGCCCAGTGACAGCGCCAGGATCAACGCAGCCCCGAGGAGAATCCAACCACTGGTTCGCCATACCGATGTCATTATTGTTTTCTCCACAGCGCCGCAAAATTATACGGGTATATACCCACTTTAAGTCGAAAAGGGTTCAGGCAAGCAGCCCAAGCAGACGCACCAGTTCATCACGCTGCCCTTCGCCCAAGGTATCAATCAAATTGGCCTGAGCTTTTTCCCAGGCCGGCTCCGCCGCGCGTAAACGCTCATGGCCCTGATTGGTCAACAACACCAGGCGGTTACGTAGATCCCGGCCTTCAGCCAGCGCCACTAGCCCTTCGGCTTCCAGCACTCGCAGGTTACGCCCCAGGGTACTGCGATCCAGGCCCATGGCCTCAGCCAGGGTCGAGATACTCGGTTGATCGAGACGACGCAAATGCCGCAGCAGGGAAAACTGTGCGACATTGATCCCGAAGCCTTCAAGGGCCTCGTCATAGTGTCGACTGACCCCGCGGGCAGCACGACGCAGATGGGTACAGATGCATTCACTGGTCAACATAAATACGTGTATATACCCGCATAAAACTTGATGCAAGAATTTCCTTATCCGACTAGGGCTGCAGTCGCTTGCTAATCGGCTCAAACTCAGCAGTGACCTGGCGCTTCAGCGGGTCAGGGCGTCCTTGCTCGATTGCCTGCCAATAAGCCCAGGGCACCTTGGCGCTGCCCAGCTCATAGTCCATGCCGTCCCAGCTGTCCTCGCGAAAGCTGTAAAAGGCCCAGTGCAGGTTCACCTGATCAAGGGTTGTCAGTACGTCCTCCAGGTATTGTCGACATCCCGGTAAGCGCCGCATGCAGCCAAACTCTCCCGCTACCAGGCGGCTGACAGGCACTTTATGGGTTTGTGCCCACTGCAGGGGGCTTTGCATATACGTCCTGACCCGTTCACGGCCCCACACCTGTTGCTGTCCGGCAAACTTCACGGGACCTGGATAGGCATAAGGTTTTGCCCGGTTCATGTTTGGCGCACTGGTAGCGTGGTAAGGCTCGTACATATGAAAGCTGTACAGCACGCGTGCGTCAGACAGCGCAGCAGGCCAGTAGGCAAAGGCATCGGCGGCGGCATACCAGCCGGCGTCGACCATCACCGGGGTCAGCGGGTCCACTTCGCGGATGGCGGCGATCACTTGCGTATAGAACGCCGGCAAATCGCGCGCGCCGCCCTGTTGCTGCTGATACCAGGTCTGCATGTCGGCCGCCGCTGCATGCTCGGCAAGGCCGCCCATCTTTTCCGGCGCTGGTTCGTTGATCAGGTTGTAGCCGGCAATGGCCGGATGGTCCTTGAGCGCTGCGGCCAGATCACGCCAGAAGGCAGCCGACTGCAACCACCAGGCCTTGTCTTGCCACAGGCGGTCGTCAAATCGGTCATGGTTGTTCTGCATCCAGCGCATGCCCGGCAATGACAGCGGCGCAATGACCACCTTGAGCCCGGCGCCATGGGCCGCATCGAGCACTGTGCGCAGTTGCGCCAGATCCTCGGCGATCAACCCCTTGTAGCCATCGGCATCGCCCAGCAGGAAGTCGCGCCCGGCAGGCTGCCACTTGTCGTAAGACAGGCGCACCCAACTGGCACCGTAATTCTTGAGTGCCTGGAAGTACGCCTGATCAGGCGCTAGCCGGTTGAAACTGTTGCCACCGTGGCGTGGCACCTCCCAGAAGTCGATCAGATCTGCGGCTTTCGCGCTGCCGAACGCGCAACACAACATCAGCAGCCCACTACGCAACCATCCCCTCATACGCCACCTCCCTGACAAAGATGGCAAGCATACGCTCGCCACTGCCAGGGAAAAGCCGCCCCCGGACTACCCAGTGATCACAACACCAGACTGAGTAAAACCGCCAACTCCAGCAATTCCAGGAGCGCGCCGGCAGTATCACCGGTCGTGCCGGCCAATCGCCGAATCATCATTCGACGAAAGCAGAAAAAGGCCACACCAGCGACGGCCAAAACATACAGACCTTCCAGGCCAGTCAGGCAAAGACATAGGGCGCAACTTACAAACAACACCCACTGCCCACTACGGCGCGGCAGGTGATCGGCCAGCGCCTGCCCCAGCCCGCCCGCGCGCACATACGGCGTGGTCAGAAACAGCCCGAGCAAGGCTGCGCGCCCCAGCAGGGGGGCGACGATCAGCAACGCGCCCTGCCCTCGCTCCACCAGCACCAGCAAGGAGCAGAACTTGAGCAGCAGCACCAGCATCAGCGTCACTACGGCAATCGGCCCGCTGCGTGGGTCTTTCATGATCTCCAGGGTACGCGCTCGGTCACCGAAGCCACCCAACCAGGCATCGGCACTGTCGGCCAGGCCATCAAGGTGCAGGGCGCCACTGAGCATTACCCAGACGCTCAGCAGCAACGCTGCATGCAACAGCAATGGGCTGCCGTCGAGCAAGGTGCTCAGCCCCCAGAGCAATACGCCGAACAGCCCTCCCACCACCGGGTAATACAGCAGTGAGCGGCCCATTTGCTCAGGGCTCGGCATCCCCGGCAGGCGCACTGGCAAACTGCTCAGGAACTGCAAGGCTATCCAGAACGGCAACATTTCAGCGCTCTTCCCGCAGACTACCGTCCGCCAGCACTTCAAGCCGACACAAGGCACCATGACCGACCTCGACCTGCAGCAACTGCTCCCGCGGCAAGCCCCTGGCGCGCGCCAGCAATAGGCGCATCACGCCACCATGGGTGACCAATAGCAGATGCTTACCCGCGTGCTCGTAGTGCAACCGGTTAATGGCGGCCAACACACGCTCAGAAAAATCGATCACCGCCTCACCGCCAGGCGGCGTGAACCCGTAGGGGTCGGACCAGAACTGCCCCAGTTGCTGTTCATGGGTGAGCATCAGATCAGCGGCGCTACGCCCTTCCCATTCACCAAAGTGCAGCTCCTGCAGTGCAGGCTCCAATTGCACGGGCAACCCCATTTGCTCGCTGAGCGACTGGGCAAAGCGCGCACAGCGCTGCAAAGGTGAACTGACCAAGACAGCCCAAGGCTGCGGGTTAGCCACCGCAGCGTGCATCTGCGCCCAGCCCTTGGCGGTCAAGGCATCATCCAGGCTGCCGCGCAGGCCGCCACCCTGCTCGGTTTCACCATGGCGCAGCAGGTCGATGATCATGCCGGACGGTCCGCCACGGCGGCTTCAGCGAAGGTCGCCATCTGCCCGTGCAGGTCGCAGGCTAGACGCAACAGCGGCACCGCCAGCGCCGCGCCACTGCCCTCACCCAGGCGCAAGCCAAGTTCCAGCACAGGTTCAGCGTCGAGCTCGGCCAACAGCCGCCGATGCCCCGGTTCAGCGCCGCGATGGCCAAACAGCAGCCAGTCACGGCACCCCGGATTGATTCGCACCGCCAGCAACGCGGCCACGGTGCAGATAAAACCGTCGACCAGCACCGCGACGCCTGCTTGGGCACAGCCCAGATAGGCACCGACCAAGGCGGCGATTTCAAAACCGCCGAAGCAGAACAGCGCCCGCAACGGATCATTCGATAGGTCACCATGCAGCACTAACGCACGCTCGATCACCTCAGCTTTATGCCGCACACCAGCAGCATCCAGGCCGGTTCCGGGACCGCTGAGCTCGATGGCTGGGCAACCGAGCAAAGCGCACGCCAACGCGCTGGCCGCGGTAGTGTTGCCGATGCCCATTTCACCACCGATAAACAACTGGCTGGCGCTAGCCGCGGCACGCAAGGCGCTCTCGCGGCCGCCCTGCAGCGCCTGCAAGCCTTGCTCGCGGGTCATTGCCGGGGCCACAACGAAATTCGCCGTGCCAGCGCCGATTCGCAGGTGGCGCACGCCTGGCAGATCGAGTTCCGGGTCGATGGTGCCCAGATCCACCACTTCCAGGTGGGCCTGAAGCTGGCGCGCAAGGACGCTGATCGCCGCGCCACCGCCGACAAAATTATGCAGCATCTGCGCAGTCACCGCCTGCGGATAGGCCGAGATGCCTTCGGCGACCACGCCATGGTCACCGGCAAAAATCGCGATGCTGACCTGATCCAGGCAAGGCTTGAGCTGCCCCTGTAGGCCCGCCAGTTGGACTGCGATGAGTTCCAGGCGCCCGAGGGAGCCGGCCGGCTTGGTCAATTGCTGTTGTCGCGCCACGGCCTGAGCAATGGCCTGCTGATCGAGGGCACGGCAGGCATCAAGCCACCAGGTCTGACTCATGGTGCAGTTCCTTTCAAGGTAAGGGGTAAGCCGGCAACCGTTAGCACCACCCGCTGGCAGCGCTCGGCAATGGCCTGGTGCAACCAGCCAGCTTCATCGACATAGCGCCGGGTCAGCTCGCCCAGCGGTACCACGCCCAGGCCAGTCTCATTGCTGACCAGAATGATCTCGCCGGGCAGCTGCGCCAGGCAGTCGAGCAATGCCGTGCGCTCGGCCAGCAAGCGCTCGGGGTTATCCAGCATCAGCAGGTTGGTCAGCCACAAGGTCAGGCAGTCCACCAACAGGCAGCGTTCGGCACTGGCGTTGGCGCGCAGGACCTGGGCCAGGGCCAGCGGCTCTTCGATCAGCGCCCAACTGGGCGGTCGGCGCTCGCGATGCAGTTGCACGCGAGCATTCATTTCGCCATCCAGTGGTTCGCTGGTAGCGATGTAAGTGACCGCCAGGCCACTGCGCTCAGCCAGTTGTTCGGCCAGGCGGCTCTTGCCGGAACGGGCACCACCGAGGATCAGGTTGAGCATGTCAGTTAAGTCCGCACAAATGCCGTAGGCAGGTGGTATCCAGGTGCTGTTCGACCAGGTCGGCCAGGCGCTCGATGTCGCGCTCGCGCAGGGCCTGGTAATCGACGTGTTCGACGTCGTGTAAGCCAGCCCAGCGCAACAGCGCCGTACACGACTGCGGGCTTTCGAACAGGCCGTGCAGGTAGGTGGCGAGAATCTGCCTATCGGCACTGATAGCGCCGTCGTGGCGACCGTCAGCCAAGTGCACTGCAGGGTGCTCCAGGGCCGCGCCCTGGGTCACCCCGGCATGAATTTCATAGCCGCTGATCGGCGCGTGCTCCAGTTGCAGCGTACCGCTGACATTGCGCAGCTGCTTCTGCGCTTCCAGCTCGGTGACAAAGTCGAGCAGGCCCAGGCCATCACTGCTGCCGGCCGGCCCTTCCAGCCCCAGCGGATCGTCGACCCGCTGCCCGAGCATCTGCAAGCCGCCACAAATACCCAGCAGCTTGCCGCCGTAGCGCAGATGACGACTGATGGCCTGGTCCCACCCCCGAGCACGCAATTGCGCCAGATCGCCACGCACGCTCTTGGAGCCTGGCAAGATGATCAGGTCCGCCGGGGGAATCGCATCGCCTGGGCCGATGAACTGCAAGTCCACTTGCGGGTGCAGGCGCAGCGGGTCGAAATCGGTGTGGTTACTGATGCGCGGCAGTACCGGCACGATCACTTTGAGGGCACGTGCGGCCTTGTCGCTCTGGCGCTGGTCGATACCGTCCTCGGCTTCCAGGTGCAGGTCCATCACATACGGCAGCACGCCCAACACGGGTTTGCCGGTGCGCGCTTCGAGCCAGTCCAGGCCCGGTTGAAGCAAGGCAATATCACCGCGAAAACGGTTGATGACAAAGCCTTTGACCCGCGCCTGTTCGGTGGCCGAGAGTAATTCCAGGGTGCCGACCAAGTGAGCGAAAACCCCACCGCGATTGATATCGGCGATCAGGATCACCGGGCAGTCCACCGCCTCGGCGAAGCCCATGTTGGCGATGTCACCGACGCGCAGGTTGATTTCCGCCGGGGAGCCCGCGCCCTCGACCATCACCACCGGGTATTGCGCGCTCAAGCGCTGATGCGAGTCGAGTACCGCTTGCATGGCGATGACTTTGTAGTCGTGATAAGCCACCGCGTTCATGCTGGTGACGGCGCGGCCGTGGACGATCACCTGGGCACCGGTGTCGCTGTTGGGCTTGAGCAACACCGGATTCATGTCGGTGTGCGGCGCAAGTCCTGCGGCCTGGGCCTGAACGGCCTGAGCGCGGCCGATTTCGCCACCGTCAGCAGTCACCGCACTGTTGAGTGCCATGTTTTGCGGCTTGAACGGCACCACCGCCACGCCCTGGCGCAGCAACCAGCGGCACAACGCGGTCACCAGGGTGCTCTTGCCTGCATCGGAGGTGGTGCCTTGCACCATCAGGGTACTCATGCCAGATCCTTGCGGTAGTCATTGAAGGCGTGCGCCAAGCGCTGAAAGTCGGCTTCAGTGGCTGGCAGACCAAAGCGCAGGCTGGCCGGCTGGCTGAACAGGCGCAGCAGAATGCCGCGTCTGGCCATGAATTCGTGCAGCTGCTCAGCCTGATCGGTGACCAGGTACTGAAAAAGATCGCAGCCGCCAGTGGGGGCAAAGCCGGCGTTGCTGAGCAAGGCTGACAGCTGCTGGCTGGCCACCGCACAACGGGCAATCTGCCGCTGATGCGCGGCACTGTCGAGCAGGCAGGCCTGGCCAAGAATCCGCGTTGGGCCGCTGACGGTCCAGGGCCCCAGCAACTCGGCCAGACGTTGCAACAGCGTTGCCTCAGCCAGAACAAACCCCAGGCGCACACCGGCCAGACCGAAGAACTTGCCAAACGAGCGCAGCACGATCAGCCCAGGGCGCTCTGTCTGGCCGCCAATGCTTTGCGCCGGTGTGTTGTCGATAAACGCTTCATCGACCAGCAACCAGCTCCCGCGCCGGGCCAGACGGGCATTCCAGGCGAGCAATCGCTCAGGGTGAATCAGGCAACCGGTAGGATTGTTCGGGTTGACCACCACCAGCACATCCAGGCTGTCGAGCAACTCGTCCACCTGCTCGCCGTGCAGCTCGAGGACTTGATGGCCTGCGCGTCGCCAGGCCTCGGCGTGCTCGGCATAACAGGGCGAAAGCACACCGACCGTGCCGCGCGCGCGCAGCTGCGGCAAGGCCTGGATCGCAGCCTGTGAGCCCGCTACCGGCAACACCTGTTTGACCCGGTAATACGCGGCGGCGGCCTGCTCCAGGCCGTCGTCGGTTTCCGGCAGGCGCGCCCAGGCGCAAAGCGCAATGGCAGGAACGGCGAAAGACCAGGGAGCAATGCCACTGGACAGGTCAAGCCACTGCTCACGGGCGATACCGTATTGCCGCACTGCGCGCTGCAGGCGTCCACCGTGCTCAAGCATAGAATTCAGCCCCCAGGCACAACAGTAGCAACCACAACCACACGCCTTGGCACACCAGGCGCCAGCCACGCTCGATTGCGTCAGCGTCCGCCGCCGGACCTTCGCCCAATTGCGGGCGCTCGTGCAGTTCACCGTGATACACCGCCGGACCACCGAGTTCCACCCCCAAGGCCCCGGCCCCGGCTGCCATCACCGGCCCCGCGTTAGGGCTGTCCCACAGCGGGGCCTGGCGGCGCCAGCAACTGAGCGCCAGGCGGGTCTTGCCGAGCAGTGCGTAGGTCAACGCCACCAGACGGGCAGGAATATAGTTGAGCAGGTCGTCAATGCGCGCCGCCGCCCAACCAAATCGTTCGAAGCGCTCATTGCGGTAGCCCCACATGGCATCCAGGGTATTGCTCAAGCGATAGAGCACCACGCCCGGCGCACCGGCGACGACAAACCAGAACAACGCGGCAAACACCGCATCGCTACCGTTTTCCAATACCGACTCGGTGGCGGCGCGTGCCACAGCCGTTTCGTCCAGTTCGCGGGTTTCACGACTGACCAGATACCCCACACGGCGACGTGCTTGTTCCAGGTCGGCGCGGCGCAGGGCCTCAGCCACCGGACGCACGTGCTCGCCCAGGCTGCGCAGGCCCAAAGCGCAATACAAGAACAGCACTTCCAGCAACCAACCGATGTAGGGCAGCCAGGACAACAAGGTGGCCAACAAGGTCAGGGGAATCACCGCCAGGAACCAGGCGGTTACGCCATGGCTGCGCCAACCACGACCGGCGGCGTTGAAGCGCTGCTCCAGGCGTCCGGCAAATCGGCCGAAGGCAACCAATGGATGGCGGCGCTGGGGTTCGCCCCACAGCGCATCCAACGCCACCCCGGCAACGGTCAGCAACGCCACACTCATCAACACTCTCCCCACTGGTTTTCGAACAACATGTCGCGCAAAGGTCGCGCCGTGGTCCAGCCTTCAAGGACCAGCATCGGTGCCGGATAGAACGCCTGAACCGGGCCCAGGCAGAGAATCGCCACCGGTTTGGCACCGGCCGGCATGCCCAGCAGTTCGGCCAGCGCCTGCGGTTCGAACAGCGACACCCAACCCATGCCCAGGCCTTCAGCACGTGCTGCCAGCCAGAGGTTCTGGATAGCGCAGGACAACGAGGCGAGGTCCATCTCCGGTAAGGTGCGACGACCGAATATGTGTTTGTCGCGATCATCCATCAAGGCTGCCACCAGCACTTCGGCACAGTCGCTGATGCCTTCAACCTTGAGCTTCATGAACTCATCAGAGCGCTCATCGAGCGCCTCGGCGGTACGCACCCGCTCGGCCTCCACCAGCCCCTGGATGCGCTGACGCAGATCGCCATCGCTGATGCGGATAAAGCGCCACGGCTGCATCAGGCCGACGCTGGGGGCCTGATGCGCCGCCTCCAGCAGGCGCGCCAGCAGTTCAGGCGCTACCTCACCCTTGACGAAGTGACGCATGTCGCGGCGTTCGGCGATGACCCGGTAAACCGCCGCGCGCTCGGCGTCGGTGAAAGCCTGGTCGCTCATGGGGCCAACAGCGCCGCAGTCGCGTGGGGGTTGGAGGCAAAATAAAAATGCACGTAGGACGCGGTCAGGCGCCCACAGCGATAGACCGCTTCAGCACCACGGCCACCGTTGGGACTCTGGCCCCGGGCAATCGGCTCAAGCGCCGTGGTGGTCAGTGAATGATGGTAGGTGTGGCCACGCAAGGTGCCCTCAGGCAGTTCCACAGCTTGCAAGGCCAAGGCTGCCAAACGCTTTTGCATGACCGCCTCGCCTTCGAGCAGGCCCAGCAATTCGGCGCGCTCGCCGGCAACATCGGTCAAGGCTTCGAGCAGGTACAGCATGCCGCCACATTCAGCCAGCAGCGGCTTGCCGGCCTGCTGATGAGCGCGAATGGCACTGAGCATCGAGGTGTTGGCGGCCAGCGCCTGGTGGTGCAGTTCCGGATAGCCGCCCGGCAGGTAAAGGCTGTCCGCCGACGGCAGGGTACGGTCATGCAACGGTGAGAAGAATTTAAGTTCCGCGCCCATCGCCCGCAACAAATCGAGGTTGGCGCCATAGGTGAAGGCGAAGGCTTCATCCCGCGCCACCGCAATGGTTACCCCACTGAGTAAGGGCTCGATAACCTCGGCGCACGGCGCGGCGAACGCCACGGGCGGTGGCAACGACGACTCGCAACTGGCACCCAGGGCCGCCGCTGCAGCGTCCAGACGAACCTCCAGGTCATTGAGTTCACTGGCCTGAACCAGGCCCAGGTGTCGACTTGGCAGTTCAATACCGGTTTCTCGCGACAGCCCGCCGTACCAACGCAGGCCTTCAGTCAGACTGCCTTCAAGCAGTTGCGCGTGGCGCAGGGTGCCAACACGGTTCGCCAATACCCCGGCGAACGGCAGGTCTGGCTGATAGCGTGCCAGGCCCAAGGCCAGGGCGCCGAAGGTCTGGGCCATGGCGGTGCCGTCGATTACCGCCAGCACCGGCACATTGAAATGCCGAGCCAGATCGGCACTCGACGGTGTGCCGTCGAACAGGCCCATGACCCCTTCAATCAGGATCAGGTCGGCGTCAGCTGCCGCCTCCCACAGCAAACGGCGACTTTCCTGCTCACCCACCATCCACAGGTCGAGTTGGTACACCGGTGCACCACTGGCCCGTTCGAGGATCATCGGGTCAAGAAAATCCGGGCCGCACTTGAACACCCGCACCTTGCGCCCGAGGTTACGGTGCAGCCGCGCCAGGGCAGCAGTCACCGTGGTCTTGCCCTGGCCCGAGGCCGGGGCGGCAATCAGTACCGCCGGACAGTGGCGCGTATCACTCATAGTTCCACGCCCTTCTGGGCGCGGATGCCGGCCTGGAACGCGTGTTTGATCATGCCCATCTCGGTGACGGTGTCGGCCAGTTCGATCATTTCATCCTTGGCACCGCGGCCGGTGACAATCACATGCTGCATCGGCGGACGCGCCTGCAGATCGCTGAGCACTTGGTCCAGGTCGAGGTAGCCGTGCTTGAGGGCGATGTTCAGTTCGTCGAGGACCACGAAGGTAATGGCGGGGTCCTGCAGCAACTGGCGTGACACCGCCCAGGCTGCTTCAGCGGCGGCGATGTCGCGCTGGCGGTCCTGGGTCTCCCAGGTGAAGCCCTCGCCCATCACGTGATAGCGCACCTGCTCGGGAAAGCGTCGGAAGAACAGCTCTTCACCGGTACTGTTGCGGCCTTTGATGAACTGCACCACGCCGCACTGCATGCCATGGCCCATGGCCCGGGCCAACATGCCGAAGGCTGAGCTGCTCTTGCCCTTGCCGTTGCCGCTGAGCACCAGCAGCAAGCCGCATTCGCTCGGGGCGTTGGCAATACGCTCGTCGATAATCGCCTTCTTGCGCTGCATACGGGCCAGGTGGCGTTCGTCACGCTCGGTGGATTCAGTCATCGCAGTCTCCGCAAACCCCTGTCAGCCAATCTCGCTACGCACCTGGCAGCACGGGCTGCACAGGTTTCGAGGTAAAGAGATGGCTACAGATCAATGGATAAGGCAGACGGAGAAACACGCAGGACCGCGGCACAAGCCGAAAGAACCGCGCATCACCCTCCGTGATGCCGTTGGCTGTTACAGGCCGGTCTCCGGGCTTGTGAGCGGGGCCATGAATACCCAGGGTCGCGCGCCTTCCCGGGGTTGATCACCCAGTGGCCATGCGCGGCCTTGACTCACCTACCGTTGCGGGGGCAGCGCCGGACTCGCACGCCTTTTGCGTGCCCACCGGCTTCCCTGTTTCACCCTGCCAGGCCACAGCCCACAGAGCACCTGAAACAAGTCGCGAAGGTTAGAGGGTTGCACCCGGAGCGTCAATGAAAGGCGCTGCACTGGCCTGGATCAATGGCGCTTTTGTCATCTTGTGCCAGCCTGATAGCAGTGATATCAAATAGCCACAAATGGCTGTACTCGAATACAACGACAACGGAGAGAACGGCATGCAAGGACTGATCATCAACAACCCGCGCCTGGAGTTTCTGCGCCCGGCCCTGGAGCGCTGGTTCGACTGTATCGACCGCCTCAACCAGACCCTGGGTGACAACGAAGCCGCTTATTGGCATGGCGCCCAAGCCAACCTCAGCGTGCTTTCGGCTGCTGCCTGGCAAGCAGAACTGGTGACCCTGCAGCATCACCAGAGCAAGAAGCAACGCGACGAAGGGGAACGTGAAGGCCGCTGCGACCTGTACATCGCCAACCGCGAAGAAGCCGCCTACCTGCAAACCAGCCAGCGCTGGCCGCGGATCGCTCGCCTCGACCTGCACAACGCCCTGCAGGAAACGGTGTTTGCCGCACGCCAGGTCGCCGCGCCCAGCCAGCTCAAGGTCGCTGCGTTATTCGCCAGCCCCTGGAAAGCTGGGCAGCACGCCAGCCCCGAAGAGCTGCAGGACCTGGTCGACGACCTGCAAAAGCATACCGCTTGCGCGATTGCCTGGTACTTCCCGTATGCCTACCGCAAGCTGCATGACGAGGCTGGGCAGTATCATCCGGGCGTTGCCCTGCTGCTCAAACAGGCCTGAAGCGCAGGGAACCTCGCGCACACAGCTGCCTCTATTAGCATAGAGGCCAACTTCGCGAGGGATACCGACATGGGTAAGGCGCCGATTGCACTGTTGCTGGCGGTAAGCGCGGGACTGAGTGGCTGCGGCGAAAGTGCCCGCCTGGGAGTGAGCGATGGCTTTGGCCCGTCACCGCAACTGCCGGAACCGAACAAGACCCTGATCCCGACCGTCAACATCGCCCCCGCCGTCGGCTGGCCACAAGGCCGCACGCCGGTCACGGCGCCTGGCACGCAGGTCGCCGTGTTCGCCGAAGGTCTGGACCATCCGCGCTGGCTCTATGTGCTGCCCAATGGCGACGTGCTGGTCGCCGAAACCAATGCGCCGCCCAAGCCTGAAGACGGCAAGGGCATTCGTGGCTGGGTCATGGGCAAGGTGATGAAACGTGCTGGTGCCGGGGTCCCCAGTCCTAATCGCATCAGCCTGTTGCGCGACAGTGATCACGACGGTGTGGCCGAAACCCGCACAACCTTTATCGAAAACCTCAATTCACCGTTTGGCATGACCCTGGTCGGCGATGACTTCTACGTAGCCGATACCGACCGCCTGCTGCGCTTTCGCTATGAACCCGGGGCCACCTCGATCACCACGCCTGCGGCGGTGGTCGCCGAGTTGCCTGGCGGCCCGTTGAATCATCACTGGACCAAGAACGTCATTGCCAGCCGTAACGGCAAGAAGCTTTACGTCACCGTCGGCTCTAACAGTAATGTCGGCGAAAACGGCATGGACCAGGAAAAAGGCCGCGCCGCGATCTGGGAAGTCGACCCCGCCAGTGGCCAGCAGCGCCTGTTTGCCTCGGGCCTGCGTAACCCCAACGGCATGGCCTGGGAACCGCATAGCGGACAACTGTGGACGGCGGTGAATGAGCGCGACGAGATCGGCAGCGATCTAGTACCGGACTACATCACTTCGGTTCAGGACGGCGGTTTTTACGGTTGGCCCTTCAGCTATTATGGCCAGCACATCGATCAAAGGGTCAGCCCGCAGGATCCGCAGTTGGTCGCCAAGGCTATTGCCCCCGACTACGCGGTGGGGCCGCATACCGCCTCGCTGGGCTTGACCTTTGCTGAGCCCGGGGTACTGCCGCCACCATTCGAACAGGGTGCATTCATTGGCCAGCACGGTTCCTGGAACCGCAAGCCACACAGCGGCTACAAAGTCATATTTGTGCCGTTCAGTACAGCGGGTAAACCGGCGGGCAAGCCGATCGACTTGCTGACCGGGTTTCTCAATGACGAAGGCCAGGCCATGGGGCGACCGGTCGGGGTGATCAATGATCAGCGCGGTGGTTTGCTGGTGACGGACGATGTCGGCAACAAAATCTGGCGGGTCAGTAAAGCCAAGTAAACCTATCGCCGCGAGGTGGCGTATCAGCGCTTACGACACAGGGTCAAGCCATCCCCTATCGGCAGCATCGACAGGTCCACCCGAGGATCATCCTTGAGCCCTAGGTTCAATGCCTGGATCGCTCGGGTATCGTCACTGTCGGGCTGTTCCTGCAGCACCCGGCCACTCCACAGGGTGTTATCGAACACCACCAGCCCACCCGTGCGCAGCAGGCGCAGAGCCTCTTCCAGGTAGCGCGGGTAGTTGGCCTTGTCGGCGTCGATAAAGATCAGGTCATAACGCGCTGCTGGCAATGTCGCCAGCGTTTGCAGAGCCGGAGCCAAGCGCAGGTCGATGCGTTGCACCACTCCCGCCTCCTGCCAGTAGCGCCAGGCAATAGCGTTGTAGCTGCCTTCAAGGTCGCAGCACAACAATTGCCCCTGCTCCATGGCCTGAGCCATGCACAACGCGCTGTAACCGGTGAATGTGCCGACTTCGATCACTCGCTGCGCGCCAATCAAGCGCACCAGCAGCGCCAACAACTGGCCCTGCTCCGGCGCCACTTGCCAGCGTGCCTGCGCCAAGGCCTGAGTTTCAGTGCGCAAGCGCGCCAGCAACGGCGTCTCGCGAACAGACACCGCCTGCAGGTAGTGATAGAGAGCATCGTCGAGGTAGAGCGTTTGCGCCGTCATCGCCTACCTCGTCAGGTCAGGGGTTGCGTGCCATGGCAGGCGGCAGAACCCGCTTGGCATTGAGATAGGCTCTGTTCCAGTAGCTATTGGACAGGTAGTCCAGACGCACGGTGCCGCCTGCGGACGGGGCATGCACGAAGCGACCTTCGCCGACATAGATACCGGCATGACTGACCTGCGAGCCGCCACTGGTAGCAAAGAACACCAGGTCGCCCGACTGCAAAGCACCACGGTCGATGCTCGGCGCACGGATACCGATCATTTCCCGGGTGGTGCGTGGCAAGGCAACGCCGGCGGCGTCACGATAGACGTAACCGATCAAGCCACTGCAATCAAAACCCGAGTCGGGTGTGTTGCCACCCCAGCGATACGGCGTACCGACCAGGCCCAGGGCCCGGAACAACACATCTTCGGCAACGGGGGAGAAATACACTTGCGGCGCCATGACGGCTGGCTCGACCACCTTGGGCGGGGTCGGGGCATGGCTGGAGCAGGCACCGAGCAGTGCCAGCAGGGAAAAGAGAGCGAAGCGCGCCTTCATCGCCATGGTCAGAACATCCTGTCTGAAGCCGTCCGGCGGTGGGCCGGAAATAGTTGAGAATTTAGATTAGACGCTTTCTGTAAATACGCACGGCGACGCACTTTTCAGCAACGTCGCCGTGATACCGCAAAGCTATGATCAGTTACGCGAGAGGGTGGTCGCGGCAGGTGCCATGGCCAATGCGCGTTTAGCCTCGATAAAGGTCTTGCTCCAGTAGCGATCACCGAGCTTGTCGATGCGCACACCACCGCTGCGGCGGCTGCTGGAGTGGATGAACTGGTCATCACCCAGGTAGATCCCGGCGTGGCTGACGCGACCGCGGCCGTTGGTGCTGAAGAACAGCAAGTCACCTGGCTTGAGGTTATTGCGTGCAACCAGCGGTGCTTTAACGTTGATCATTTCGCGGGTGGAGCGCGGCAGGTTAAGGCCCGCCTCTTCACGGAACAGGTAGCCGATGAAACCACTGCAATCAAAGCCGGTGTTCTCGGAGGTACCACCGAAACGGTAGCGGGTACCGATCAGTGACATACCGCGTTCGAGAATGTTATCGGCCAAGGCTGGCAGTTGGTAAGGCTTGCTGCTGGCGAAATTCTTCAGTTCTTCCTCGGCAGCCAGCTCTTCCTCGAACGTCTCTGCGAGAGAGGATTTGGTCGAAACCTGAGCGGTAACCGGTTGCGGAGCCTGCTGCTGCGAAACAGGGCTATGAGCCGCGCAGCCAAAAAGCAGGGTCGCGAGTGCGAGGGGCACGAGGGGTGCGAAGCGATTTAGCATGGGCACGACCGTGTCTGGAATTTATAGAGGGGGAAACTATGCCTTCTATCGGGTCGATTTGCAAATTCAATCGAAAAAAATGTGACTTTTATGTGCCGAGGCTCTAGCGCCTGCGTTACCAGCCCAAGGTTTCTTTCAAAAACGGGATCGTCAGCTTGCGCTGAGCCTGCAAAGAAGCCTGATCGAGGCGCTCGAGCAAGTCGAACAAGGCGCTCATGCTGCGCGTGCCACGGGTGAGGATGAAATGCCCGACTTCGTCGGTCAGGTGCAGGCCGCGGCGCGAGGCACGCAGTTGCAGGGCACGCAGTTTGTCTTCGTCCGACAATGCGCGCATCTGGAAGATCAGTGCCAGGGTCAGGCGCGACTTAAGGTCGGCCAGCTTGATCGGCAGTTCGCGCGGCGAACTGGAAGCTGCCAACAACAAGCGTCGACCACTGTCACGCAGGCGATTGAACAGGTGGAACATGGCCTCTTCCCACTCTGGCTTGCCGGCAATTACATGCAGGTCATCCAGGCACACCAGTTCGTACTGTTCCAGGTTATCCAGCAGTTCGACACCGCGATCGAGCAATTGCGCCAGCGGCAGGTAGACAGCAGGTTCGCCCATTTGCTCGAAACGCAGGCAGGCCGCTTGCAGCAAATGGGTACGCCCGACGCCCTGCTTGCCCCAGAGGTAGATCAAGCTTTCGGTCCAGCCGGCGTCGGCTTCGCAGAGTCGCTCGACGTAGCCCAATGCGGCGGCGTTGGCACCCGGGTAGTAGTTGATGAAGGTGGCGTCATCACGCAGACGCACACCCAAGGGCAACTGAATCGGTTTCATGCTGGCTGGGCAGTCCCGAGGAACCACAAGGGGCCTTTTGTGAAAAGTCTGCAAAGTTTATACCCGTGGCGCCGGTCGCACAATCGGCGCGGACCACAAGTAAAATCAAAGGCTTGCATCGGCACCTGGGAATCGATGCAGGCCTTTGGCTATTAAGCTAGAGATCCGGATCGATCTCGCCGCCATACATACCCGACTCTTTATAGAGATCGTGGACGTGACGCAACAGCACCATGATCACCGCCGCCACCGGTAGTGCCAGGAGAACCCCAGTGAAACCGAACAGCTCACCACCGGCGAGAATGGCGAAAATCACCGCCACCGGGTGCAGGCCAATCCGGTCACCGACCAGCAAGGGCGTCAGAACCATGCCTTCCAGAGCCTGGCCGACCATGAACACCGCGGCAATTGCCATCAGCGGGTAAGGATCACCGCCGAACTGGAACAGCCCGGCCACCATTGCCGCGCCAATGCCAATAATGAAGCCCATGTACGGCACGATGGCGGCTAAACCTGCCAGCAAGCCAATCAACAGCCCCAGCTCAAGGCCGACCAGCATCAGGCCGGAGGCATAGATAACCCCCAGCGCCAACATCACCAGCAACTGTCCGCGCACGAAAGCGCCAAGCACTTCGTGGCACTCTCCCGCCAGCGCCACCACCCGCTCCTCGCGTTGACGCGGCAACAGGCTGCTGATCTTGGCCATCATCAGGTCCCAGTCGCGCAACAGGTAGAAGCTCACTACCGGGATCAGCACCAGGTTGGCCAACCAGCCAAGCAGCGCCAGCCCCGATGCAGTAGCCCGCGACAGAATGATGCCGACGATGTCGCTGGTCTGCCCCATGTGACCACTGATGGCCGCTTTGATCTTGTCGAACTTCCAGAAGCCATCAGCCAGCCCCAGACGGGTCTGTACCCAAGGCAAGGCTTGATGCTGCAACCAGTCGAGCATCTGCGGTGCCAGCTCGTAGAGGCGCACCAGTTGTTTGGCCAACATGGGCACCAACACCAGCAGCAGCACAGTAAACAGCAGGGTAAACAAGGTGAACACCAGCACCACGCCCCAGGTCCGGGACAGCCCGGCACGCTCCAGGCGATCCACCAGGGGATCGGCCAGGTAGGCCAAAAGAATGCCCACCAGAAACGGTGAAAGAATCGGGTGCAGCCAGTACAGCAAGGCGGCGCACAGTAACGCTACGCCGAGCCACACCCAGCGACGCATATCAGTCATGAACGGCTCCAGGCCAGGTCAGGGATTACCAACGAAAACGCAGGCCATTGAAAGGTTTCGGTGCAGCGGCCTGGGTCGCCCCCGGGTTCGCCGGGTCAGCAGCAGGCGGGGCAACGGGGGCTTCGGCGGGCAACTCCTGCAGCTTGGCCAGGCCCAACTGGGCACGCAACTGATCGCTGTTGCCGGTCACTTGGTAGGTCAAGGTATCGCCTTGCACCTGGTTCAAACGCGCCCCATAAGGTTCCAGCACCCTGCCAAGCTCGGCATAACGTGCCAGGTTCATGCCCTGAACCTGCACCTGCATGTCACTGCTGGCGCCTGGGCGGGTGACAAAGCGCGGCGCCAGGCGGCTACTGACTGCCAGCATCACCGCATCGGCCAGCGCGGCCTGATCGGCGCCTTCAACCTTGCCCTGTTCACGTTGCTCGCCCAGCCACAAGTGCCAGGTGCCCTGCCACTTGCCATCCGCTTCGCTGGCATGCACCGCCAGCAAGGCATCGGCACCGTAACGCTCGGATGCCTCGCGCAGCGGCGCAGGGTCGGCGCCTTCCAGGTTTTTTGCAGTGGCGACCAATTGCTCACTGAGGTCGGCCAGCGGCAGACGCAACGGCAAGCCACGGTGCTGAGCCGCACGGCGCAGTGGCTCGGCGCTGTTTTGGCCGTCGCCGACCAGGTTCGAGCCCTCAACACTGTCGTTCAACCACCAGCCCAGAATCGACGGCCGGTTGTTACCCCACAGCGCCAGGCCAGCCTGACGCAAGGTGCGCTCGGTGCTGCCCGGATCAAAATCCACCAGCACGGTCTCGGGCGGCCCGGCCTCGAAGCCGAACTGACTGATGATTTGTTGTGGGTCCTTGCGCAGCCCCGCCAAGGCTGGGCTTTGAGCCGCCTTGGGATCGCCGGTCAGGCGCAGCACGAGGGTTTCAAGGGCTTTGCCGGTGGCCTGGGCGCGGGCTTCGGCGCCTTGGCCATCGACCGGTTCCCGGACCTGATAAAGGCCTGAGACAGTTTCAGCCTGTGCCGACAGAGCAAACACGGCAAGACAGCCAACGGCCAGGTAATTACGCAAACGCATGGAGGATTCCTGTCCTGGTAATAAAGAAGCGATGTTTATCAAAGAATGTCGGTATGACCGCAGCACCTGGCAAAACATTCGCCCAGCACGGACAATTTCACCTCATCGCCTTTGCTATACCTTATACAGCCTGCGCCCCGGCAACCAGTCAGACACCGTTAAAGGCTATTTTTTTCGCTGTTCAGGGCCCTGCCCGTCGGCCTGAGGATGGCCGCTACCGGGCAACCCTGATAAAATCGCGCGCCTTCGCAGACCGGCGACGGTCAGGCAGCCGGATTACCCTCCGCCTTGCCTGGCAGGTCACGGTCGATTCCCCTGAATCCCTCCCCCCTAAAGGCCTGGATCATGAGCAAGCAACCCTCCCTGAGCTACAAGGACGCCGGTGTAGACATCGACGCCGGTGAAGCATTGGTCGAACGCATCAAAGGCGTTGCCAAGCGCACGGCGCGCCCGGAAGTCATGGGCGGCCTGGGCGGTTTTGGCGCCCTCTGTGAAATCCCGGCCGGCTACAAACAACCGGTTCTGGTCTCTGGTACTGACGGCGTCGGCACCAAGTTGCGCCTGGCACTGAACCTGAACAAGCACGACAGCATCGGCCAGGACCTGGTCGCCATGTGCGTCAACGACCTGGTGGTCTGTGGCGCCGAGCCACTGTTCTTCCTCGACTACTACGCCACCGGCAAGCTCAACGTCGACGTGGCTGCCACTGTGGTCACCGGTATCGGCGCTGGCTGCGAACTGGCAGGCTGCTCCCTGGTCGGCGGTGAAACCGCTGAAATGCCGGGCATGTACGAAGGCGAAGACTACGACCTGGCCGGTTTCTGTGTAGGTGTGGTGGAAAAGGCCGAGATCATCGACGGTTCCAAGGTTGCCGCTGGCGACGCGCTGATCGCCCTGCCGTCTTCCGGCCCGCACTCCAACGGTTACTCGCTGATCCGCAAGATCATCGAAGTTTCCGGTGCTGACATCGAGAACATCCAGCTCGACGGCACGCCACTGACCGAACTGCTGATGGCCCCGACCCGCATCTACGTCAAGCCGCTGCTCAAGCTGATCAAAGACACCGGCGCGGTCAAGGCCATGGCCCACATCACCGGTGGCGGCCTGCTCGACAACATCCCGCGTGTTCTGCCAAAAGGTGCTCAGGCGGTGGTTGACGTCGCCAGCTGGAATCGCCCGGCAGTTTTCGACTGGCTGCAACAGCAAGGCAACGTTGACGAACACGAAATGCACCGCGTGCTGAACTGCGGCGTCGGCATGGTCATCTGCGTAGCCCAGGACCAGGTTGAGATCGCCCTGAACAACCTGCGTGATTCCGGCGAGCAGCCATGGGTCATCGGCCAGATCGGCATTGCCGCCGAAGGCGCTGCCCAGGTCGAGCTGAAGAACGTCAAGGCGCACTGATGCCAAGCAAGTCTTGTAATGTTGTGGTGCTGTTGTCCGGCACCGGCAGTAACCTGCAAGCCTTGATCGACAGCTTCCGTACCGGCGACAGCCCGGTGCGGATCAGCGCGGTCATCTCCAACCGCGCCGACGCCTACGGCCTGCAGCGCGCCCGCGATGCAGGCATCGCCACTGCCGTGCTCGACCACAAGGCCTTCGAAGGCCGCGAGGCGTTCGACACGGCACTGGTCGAGTTGATCGACGGCTATCAGCCACAGCTGGTGGTACTGGCGGGCTTCATGCGCATCCTCAGTGCCGGCTTCGTGCGCCACTATCAAGGCCGCCTGCTCAATATCCACCCGTCCCTGCTGCCCAAATACAAGGGCCTGCACACCCATCAGCGTGCCCTTGAGGCCGGTGACCGTGAGCACGGCTGCAGCGTGCACTTCGTCACCGAGGAACTCGATGGCGGCCCGCTGGTCGTACAGGCAGTAATACCGGTAGAGTTGGATGACACGCCAGAACGTTTGGCACAAAGGGTTCACAGCCAGGAACACCAGATTTACCCGTTGGCAGTGCGCTGGTTTGCCGAAGGCCGTTTGCGCCTGGGTGAACACGGTGCTCTACTGGATGACCAGCCTCTGGCGGCCAGCGGCCACTTGATTCGACCCTAGGAGAAATTATGCGTCGCGCCCTGCTCTTCGCTCTTGCCGTGCTCGCACTGCCGCTTCAGGCAGCGGATCTCAAGCCTTTCTCGGCCAGCTACACCGCCGACTGGAAGCAGCTGCCCATGAGTGGCACCGCCGAGCGCAGCCTGGAAAAGAACGCCAACGGTATCTGGAGCCTGAACTTCAAGGCATCGATGATGATCGCCAGCCTGACCGAGCAAAGCACCCTGCGCCTGGACAAGGACACGCTGCTGCCATTGACCTACCACTTCGAACGTGGCGGCCTGGGCAAAGCCAAGAAAGTCGACCTGGCCTTTAACTGGGACAGCAAGAAAATCACCGGCAGCGACCGTGGCGACCCGGTCAACCTGACCCTCAATCGTGGTGTACTGGACAAGTCCACCTATCAACTGGCCTTGCAGCACGATGTTGCCGCGGGCAAGAAGAGCGTGAGCTACCAGGTGGTTGATGGTGACGAGATCGACACCTATGACTTCCGCGTCCTGGGCAGCGAAAAAGTCACCACCAAGACCGGCCAGGTCGATGCTATCAAGGTCGAGCGTGTACGCGACCCGAGCCAGAGCAAGCGCATCACCGAGCTGTGGTTCGCCAAGGATTGGGATTACCTGCTGGTACAACTGCGTCAGGTCGAAACTGACGGCAAGGAGTACGTGATCGTGCTGCAAGACGGTACGGTCGACGGCAAGTCGGTCAAGGGCAACTAATCGCCCGGCTGCTGGTTACACCTGAAACCCCGCCAAGTGCGGGGTTACTTTTTTGTGAGAGCAGAGTCATCCACTCCTACAGGCAGCATGAAAGATGTTTCATGGGCCAAGCATTTACTTAGTCAGCTAACAAATTCTATAAAAGAGACCTGCGACACGGTGCCGCAGTTAACTGAAAGTGGAGTTTGCAGATGACTGTCAAAGTAACTGAGCGCGATGAAAGCAAAATGACTTATGAAAGCCTTGCAGCAGGCCTGCGCATCTGGGATGTGCATCAGCAGGACGAACTGGTCGGCATGTTCCACCAGGAACATGAAGCCCACAATTACCGTATCGAACTGGAATTCCTCGAAGCCAGACAGCAACAGGAATAACTCCACTCCAGAAAACACAAACCCCGCCGAGGCGGGGTTTGTTGTTGTTACCACATCAGATCGTCAGGGATCACGTAGGCGGCGTACGGATCATCCGCATCCGGTGCCTCAACCTGAGTGTTGAGCAAGACAATACGCTTGGGGTCGCGCTCCTGAATCTTCAGCGCCGCCTCCCGCGGGATCACTTCATAACCACCGCCATGGGCGACGATGGCCAGCGAGCCGCTGCTCAGCTTGCTGCGCATCAGGGCGTTGACCGACAGGCGCTTGACCTTTTTGTCGTCGACGAAGTTGTAGTAGTCCTCAGTGGTAAGCTTGGGCAGGCGCGAGACCTCAATCAATTGCTTGACCTGGGCGGCACGGGCCTTCTGCTCGGACTTTTCCTGCTGCTGGCGGTTGAGCTCCTGGTCGCGCTTGGCTTTTTCCGCCATGGCTTCCTTGGCCAGCCGCTGCTGGGTGTCGTCGACTTCGACCTGGCCTTTATGCTCCAGGCGCTTCTGTTTCTTCTGTTCTTTACTGACCTGCTTGACCTGCTTCTGGTTGACCAGACCGGCTTTGAGCAATTGGTCGCGAAGGGAAAGGCTCATCGTTCACTCACTTATGTGCGTCTACTCAGCCGCAGCTGGGCAGGTTCTTTTCCTGACGTTTGGCTTCGCCCCACAGCGCATCCATGTCTTCTAGGGGGCAATCTTCAATCGGACGACCGCTCTCGCGCAATGCCTGCTCGATAAAACGGAAACGTCGTTCAAATTTCTGGTTGGCACCGCGCAGGGCGTTTTCCGGATCAACCTTAAGATGCCGGGCCAAATTGACGGTGGCAAATAGCAAATCGCCCAGCTCGTCGGCCAGCGCTGCGCTGTCATTGGCGGCCATGGCCTCAAGCACTTCGTCGAGCTCTTCGCGCACCTTGTCCAGCACCGGCAAGGCATCGGGCCAATCGAAGCCGACCTTGGCCGTGCGCTTTTGCAGCTTGGCGGCCCGAGACAAGGCAGGCAAGGCCGCTGGCACGTCATCGAGCAACGACAATTGTTCGCCAATGCCCTTCTCCGCCCGCTCCTGGGCTTTGATTTCTTCCCAGCGCTGCTTGACCTGGGCCTCGTCGAGTTTGGGCGTGTCCAACGCGGCATAGAGTTCACCGGTCGGGAACACGTGAGGATGACGGCGAATCAGCTTGCGGGTAATGCTGTCGATGACCCCGGCAAACTCGAAGCGACCTTCTTCACGGGCCAGCTGGCTGTAATAGACCACCTGGAACAGCAGGTCGCCCAACTCACCCTGCAAGTGTTCGAAATCGCTGCGCTCGATGGCGTCGGCCACTTCATAGGCTTCTTCGAGGGTGTAGGGGATGATGCTTGCGTAGGTCTGCTTGAGGTCCCACGGGCAACCGTACTGCGGGTCACGCAGGCGGGCCATGAGGTGGAGCAGGTCGTCCAAGTTATACATCGTGTGATCTCTGTGCTTGTCATCAGCGGCAATGCAGCCCCCACAGTTCACTGTAGGAGCCGGCATTGCCGGCGAGAGGGCCTCAAGGCGTACGATTACGCCGCGTCTCGATGATATTCGGCAACTGCGAAATCCGCCCCAACAACCGCCCGAGGGCGTCCAGGCCAGGAATCTCGATGGTCAACGACATCAACGCGGTGTTGTCTTCCTTATTCGAGCGGGTGTTGACCGCCAGAACGTTGATGCGCTCATTGAGCAGCACCTGGGAGACGTCACGCAGCAAACCCGGGCGATCGTAGGCACGGATGATGATATCCACCGGATAGGTTTGTACCGGTACCGGCCCCCAGCTGACCTGGATGATCCGCTCTGGCTCACGCCCGGCCAGCTGCAGCACCGAGGCGCAATCCTGACGGTGGATGGTCACCCCGCGACCGACGGTGATGTAGCCGACGATCGCATCGCCCGGCAACGGCTGGCAACAACCGGCCATTTGTGTGAGCAGATTGCCGACCCCTTGAATCTGGATATCACCACGCTTGCCCGGCTTGTAACCGGTGGCTTTGCGCGGCACCAACTCAATGTGCCCGCTGCGCTCTGGCTCGACCAGTTGCTGGGCGGCGTTGACCAGATGAGCCAGGCGCAGGTCGCCGGCCCCCAGGGAAGCGAACATGTCCTCGGCGGCCTTGAGGTTGGCCTTTTCCGCCAGGCGCTCGAAGTCCACCTGAGGCAGGCCCAGGCGATTGAGTTCTCGCTCGAGCAGGGTCTTGCCGGCGGCGACGTTCTGATCGCGCGCCTGCAGTTTGAACCAGTGAACGATCTTGGCCCGCGCCCGCGAGGTGGTGACGTAACCCAGGTTCGAGTTCAGCCAGTCGCGGCTCGGATTGCCGTGCTTGCTGGTGATGATCTCAACCTGTTCGCCCGTCTGTAGGCTGTAGTTGAGCGGCACGATCCGCCCATTGATCTTCGCACCGCGGCAGTTGTGGCCGATCTCGGTATGCACCCGATAGGCGAAGTCCAGTGGCGTCGCACCTTTGGGCAAGTCGATGGCATGCCCGTCCGGGGTGAAGACATAGACCCGGTCTGGCTCGATATCCACGCGCAGTTGCTCAGCCAGGCCACCAATGTCGCCCAGCTCTTCATGCCATTCCAGGACCTGACGCAACCAGGAGATTTTTTCTTCGTAGTGGTTGGAACTGGATTTGACGTCAGTACCCTTGTAACGCCAGTGCGCACAGACGCCAAGCTCGGCCTCTTCGTGCATGGCATGGGTACGAATCTGCACCTCAAGCACCTTGCCCTCGGGGCCGATCACTGCGGTGTGCAGCGAGCGGTAGCCGTTCTCCTTGGGGTTGGCGATGTAGTCGTCAAACTCTTTGGGGATGTGCCGCCAGAGCGTGTGGACGATGCCCAGCGCGGTGTAGCAGTCGCGCATTTCCGGAACCAGTACACGCACCGCACGCACGTCGTAGATCTGGCTAAATTCCAGACCTTTGCGCTGCATTTTGCGCCAGATCGAATAGATGTGCTTGGCCCGGCCACTGATGTCCGCCTTGACGCCGGTGGCCAGCAATTCGTTTTGCAACTGGTTCATCACATCGCTGATGAAGCGTTCACGGTCCAGGCGCCGTTCATGCAGAAGCTTGGCGATCTGCTTGTACTGATCCGGCTCAAGGTAGCGGAAGGACAGGTCTTCCAGCTCCCACTTGATGTGACCGATACCCAGGCGATGAGCGAGCGGCGCGTAGATGTCGAACACTTCGCGGGCAACGCGGTGACGCTTCTCGTCGTCGGCGCCTTTTACCGCGCGGATCGCACAGGTGCGCTCAGCCAGTTTGATCAGTGCCACACGCACATCATCAACCATGGCCACGAGCATCTTGCGCAGGTTTTCGACCTGCGCCTGGGAGCCCAGCACCAGCGACTGGCGGGGGCTGAGACTGGCGCTGATGGCAGCCATGCGCAGCACACCGTCAATCAGCTTGGAGACCACCGGACCAAAGCGCTGGCCGACTTCAGCCAGGGTTACCTTGCCTTCGCGCACGGCACGGTAGATCACCGCCGCCACCAGCGAGTCCTGGTCGAGCTTGAGGTCGGCGAGGATTTCGGCGATTTCCAGGCCAGCCTGAAAACTGGAGGTTCCGTCGGCCCAGGAATGCTTTGCCGGGTTACCCTTTTTCTCGATTTCCTGGGCGAACTCGCAAGCCTCTTTGAGGGCTTCACGGTCCAGCGCCAGGTCGACGCTCACCACATGATCCAGCCATGCTTCGAGATTGATACTGCCGTCGGTGTTGACCGGCTGGTGCACTCTCACCTGTACCATCTTTGTTTACCTTTCCCTACAGCGCATTCGCGATGCGCTTGAAATCACTGGTGCTGCCCCTGCCGGACCCAAGGTGCAGCGCCCAACGCGCCAGTCCCGCTAGCCCGCTTCGAATAACGCCATGGCTTCGACATGCGCCGTCTGAGGAAACATGTCGAGAATCCCGGCACATTTTAACCGGTAACCCTGCCTGACCAGCTCGAGCGTGTCGCGGGCCAGGGTTGCCGGGTTGCACGATACATACACCAGACGTTTCGCTCCAAGGTCCGCGATTTTTCGCACGACCTCGTAAGCACCGTCTCGCGGTGGGTCCAAGAGTACCGCAGAAAAGCCTCCAGCGGCCCAGCCAGAGGCGGACAATGGCTGCGATAAATCGGCCTGAAAAAACTGCGTGTTATGCAAATTGTTGCTTCGGGCATTGGCCGCTGCTCGCTCGACCATTGCCTGCACACCTTCCACCGCCACCACCTCACGCGCCTGACGGGCCAGCGGCAGCGCAAAGTTGCCCAGACCGCAGAATAGGTCAAGAATGCGCTCGTCGGCTTGCGGCGCCAGCCAGGCCAACGCCTGCTCGATCATCGCGGTGTTGACCTGGGCGTTGACCTGGACGAAATCACCCGGCCGGTACGCCAGCTCCAGGCCCCAGGGGGCCAGGGTAAATCCGAGGGTCTGACCCGCATCCACGGCATAAGGTTCACCCTCGCCTTGCAGCCACAGCTGGACACCGGCTTCATTGCAGAACGCTTGCAGGCGAGCCTGATCGCCATCCGCCAACGGCGCGGTATGACGCACCAGCAAAGCCAGGGCCGTGCCGCTGAATAACTCGACATGGCCCACCACCTGAGGCTTGCTCAAACTCTGCAAGAGCATCGGCAGGTGACGCATGATCGATTGCAAGGGTTGTACCAGTACCGGGCAATCTTCGATGGCAACGATGTCCTGGCTGGCTTCGGCGCGAAAGCCAACTTCAAGCCTCTTCGCCTTGGCATCCCACCGCACCGCCACCCGGGCACGGCGACGATAAGCAAATTCCGGCCCGGTCAGCGGTGCAGCCCAACGTTCGGGCACTACGCCAGCGACCCGTTGCAGCTGTTCAGCCAGCAGACGCTGTTTGAGTGCCAGTTGCTCAGCATGGGGCAGGTGTTGCAGGTTGCAACCGCCACAGCGAGCGTAATGCTTGCAGGGTGCCTCACGACGCTCGGGGCTGGCGCTGAACACCCGCTCCAACCGTGCTTCAACCACTTTACCGTGGGCGTTGAGCACCCGTGCCTCGACCTCTTCGGTGGCCAGTGCGCCACTGACAAACCAGGTACGCCCTTCAAAAAAAGCGATGCCGCGGCCATCGCCCGCCAGACGTTCAATGTGCAGGCGTTGCTTTTTGCCGGTTGGGATCTGCGGTGCACGGCTACCGCCGGCCGGCTGGAAGCGCAGGCCGCTGTTGCGTTTACTTTTGGACATCAGTTCGCCGCGTCGAAAATGCCGGTCGACAGATAACGGTCGCCACGGTCACAAATGATTGCCACGATCACCGCGTTTTCCAGCTCGCGGGACAAGCGCAACATGGCCGCCACTGCACCACCAGAGGACACACCGCAGAAAATGCCCTCTTCGCGGGCCAAACGGCGGGTGGTCTCTTCGGCTTCGTGCTGAGACATGTCGACCACGCGATCCACTCGATCAGACTGGTAGATTTTCGGCAGGTATTCTTCCGGCCAGCGACGGATACCCGGAATTGCCGAGCCTTCCATCGGTTGCAGGCCAACGATCTGCACCGCCGGATTTTGCTCCTTCAGGTACCGCGAGCACCCCATGATGGTGCCGGTGGTGCCCATGGAACTGACGAAATGGGTGATGGTGCCGTGGGTCTGCTGCCAGATCTCAGGACCGGTGCTGACATAGTGGGCTTCGGGATTGTCACCGTTGCCGAACTGATCGAGCACCAGGCCGCGGCCTTCGGCCTGCAGGCGGTCGGCCAAGTCGCGAGCGCCTTCCATGCCTTCTTCCTTGCTGACCAGGATCAGCTCGGCGCCATAGGCAGTCATCGCCGACTTGCGTTCAGCACTGGCGTTGTCGGGCATGATCAGGATCATCTTGTAACCCTTGATCGCCGCCGCCATGGCCAAAGCGATTCCGGTGTTGCCCGACGTCGCTTCGATCAGGGTGTCGCCTGGCTTGATCTGGCCGCGTAATTCGGCGTGGCTGATCATCGACAACGCCGGCCGGTCCTTGACCGAACCCGCCGGGTTATTGCCTTCAAGCTTGAGCAGGAGAGTATTGCTGGTCTCACCGCCCATGCGCTGCAGGCGGACCAGAGGCGTGTTGCCGACGCAATCGGCGATGGTTAGGTACTGCAAGGTCATGGCTAGTTCGCAATCCAGGCTGCGGGGGCGCCTATCATACCGGCAAACGAGCGTTGCCCATATCACGCAATGTGTGGGCTTTATAGCTGCAAGCTATAAGCGGCAAGCGGCAAGCGGCAAGCGGCAAGCGGCAAGCGGCAAGCCAATCTCCTCTTGCAGCTTATAGCTTGCAGCTTAAAGCTCCAGTTGCCACTGGCAACTGCATATTCAGCCGCAGCCCCTGGCCAGTGTTCTGCGCCCACAAGCGGCCACCTTGGCGGGCAATGGCGTTGCGCGCGATGCTCAGGCCCAGGCCAAAACCACCGTCCCCTGGGCGCGAACCATCCAGTCGGGTAAACGGTGCGAAGATACGCTCAAGGTCAGCTTCGGCAACCCCACCGCCCTGATCCTCCAACCACAGCAGCCAACGATCGCCCTGGCGGCGCCCGCCCAAGCGGATCACCCCGGTGGCTGGCGAGTGCCGGATGGCATTGCGCAGAATGTTCTCCAAGGCCTGGGCCAAGCTATTAAGGTTGCCTTGCACCCAACACGCGGCGTCAAGGTCGCACTGCAATTGCGCTGACGACCAAGTGCTTTCAAAGCAGGCATCCTCGGCGAGCATTTCCCAGAGGGCCTGAACCTGAATCGGCTCCTTGCTCAACGGCGCCCGCTCGGTATCGAGCCAGGCCAATTGCAAGGCATCCTCCACCAGCCGCTGCATGCAATCGACCTCACGCCCCAGGCGTTCACGCAATTGCCCAGCGTCCGCGTCACCTTCACAGGCAACGCGCAGGCGACTCAGGGGCGTGCGCAGTTCATGCGAGAGGTCACGCAGCAGTTGCTGCTGCAAGGCGACTGTGCCTTGCAGGCGCTCGGCCATGTCATCGAAGGCACGTCCCAGTTCGCCCAACTCGTCCTGACGGCTGGTGGTACTGCTGGCCACCCGCGCCGAGAGCTGATCCGCGCGCCAGGCATTGGCCTGCTCGCGCAACTGAATCAAGGGCATGATCAACATGCGGTAGAGGCCCACGCACAGCAGCAGGGTGAACAATCCTGGAATGACGCCGTTGGTCATGAACTGCCAGAACAGCCGGTACTGACCGGGCATCAGGCGCTCCGGCAGTTCGATAACCAGCAGCCCTTGTTCGGGATGCTCGACAAACGGCACACGCATCCAGGGCAATCCGATGACCCGGCGGCTGACCGGCCAGTCGATACCCCGCAAAAAGGTAATCTTGCGACTTTGATCTGGCGTCAGGGGAGTACTGCTCAGCGACTGCAAGTCTTGACCCAAGACACTCATCCAGGTGTTTTCCTGGCTGGCCATATTGGCCAGCCAGGCATCAACCCCCGCCTGCCCGCCCTGATTCCAGGCCTTCTCGGCCTCGGCGGCATAGTGGGTCAAGGTGGCCCGAGCCTGCTCGGAAAGATAGGCGTTCTGGGTTTCCATGTGCCGCCCCCAGCTCCAGCTCAGGCCGATCATCAACAGACAGAAACCAACCAGCAGAATCGCCAGTTTCCAGAACAATGAGTGGCGATTGGGCACTTCAGTGCACCTCAGTGGCGCTTAGCACGTAGCCCTTGCCCCACACGGTGCGCACTTCACGCTCCTGGTAACCGATGCTCTTGAGCTTGCGCCGGATCTGACTGACATGCATGTCCAGGCTGCGGTCATGACGGGCATAACCGCGCTGCAGTACCTGCTGATACAGAAAGGCCTTGCTGAGTACCTCTTCATTACTGCGGTGCAAAATATCGAGCAGACGGTATTCACTCAGGGTCAGCCCCGCCCAGTGCTCGCCACAGCAGACATCACAGACATGTTCATCAAAGCGCAAGGCACCGCTCGGTAGCGCAGGTGGCGCCTGATGCCGACGCTCCAAAGCCACCCGCCGCAGGATCGCTTCGATACGCACCTGCAACTCAGCCATACTGAACGGCTTGGGCAGGTAGTCATCGGCGCCGCGCTGAAAGCCGCTGATGCGGTCAGCCTCGGCACCCAGTGCAGACATCATGATCACTGGCGTCGAGCTGCTTTCGCGCAGCTTCGCCAGGACATCCAGACCGTTGAGCCCCGGCAGCAGGATATCCATCAGGACCACATCGAATCGCGTCGTGCGAGCAACCTCCAACCCCTCACGACCATTCCTGCACCAGGTGACCTTGAAACCGCCAAGTCGCAGGGCTTCGTGCAGGTGGGCACCCAGGACGGGGTCATCCTCAATGGCAAGTATGTTTGATTCGCTAATAGCTACGGGATTCATTGGCGGGTGCTAGCAATTCTCAGTTACGCGATTATTGAGTAATTGCCTGGTGCAGGCAACCAGCAACTGCTCGCCGGTGCGCGCCTGAAGATTTCGCCTACGTTAAAAGTAGATACAAATGAGTGCATTGCGCGGGAAGGCGCGGTACTTTTCCGACTTGATCCGTCTGCTTGCACTGACGGCGACTTACAGCACTTGCCAGGCACAGGAGAGTTGCGTGCTGAATCGTTTGGGAATTCGCAGCCGCGTGGTGCTGCTGGCCTTGGTGCCTGCCGCGTTGATGGCACTGGTGCTGGGCAGCTATTTCACCTGGCTGCAACAGAACGAGCTGCAGACTCAACTGTTGCAACGCGGCAAGATGATTGCCGAACAACTGGCACCGTTGGTGGCCCCTGCGCTGGTGCGTCACGACCCGGCGCAACTGGAACGTATCGCCGCCCAGGCCCTGGAGCAAGCGGACGTCCGTGCCGTGGCGTTTCTCGGCCCGGAGCGCAATAACCTGGCCCATGCCGGCCCGAGTATGCTCAACCAGGCACCTGCCGGCGGCGGTACCGAGTTGCTGCAGCGCAGCGGTCAAGATGCCACCCGCTACTTGCTGCCAGTGTTCGGTCATCACCGCGACCTGGCGGGCGAACGTATCCTCGGCGAAGCCGATCGCCTGCTCGGTTGGGTGGAAGTCGAACTGTCCCACGATGGCACCCTGTTGCGTGGTTACCGCAGCCTGTTCACCAGTCTGCTGCTGATCTTCGTCGGCATGCTCGCCACGGCAATGCTGGCCCTGCGCATGAGCCGCACGATCAATGGCCCGATCGGTCAGATCAAGCATGCGGTGACTCAACTCAAGGACGGCAACCTGGAAGAGCGCCTGCCGGTAATGGGCAGTTATGAGATGGATGAACTGGCCGCCGGCATCAATCGCATGGCCGAAACCCTGCAAGGCGCCCACGAGGAATTGCAACACAGCATCGATCAGGCAACGGAGGACGTACGCCAGAACCTGGAAACCATTGAGATCCAGAACATCGAATTGGATATGGCGCGCAAAGAGGCCCTGGAAGCCAGCCGGATCAAATCCGAGTTCCTCGCCAATATGAGTCATGAGATCCGCACGCCACTCAACGGCATCCTCGGTTTTACGCACTTGTTGCAAAAAAGCGAACTGACTCCGCGCCAGCTCGATTACTTGGGCACCATCGAAAAATCCGCCAGCAGCCTGCTGGGGATCATCAATGAGATTCTCGACTTCTCCAAGATCGAGGCCGGTAAGCTGGTGCTCGACAGCATTCCCTTCAACCTGCGCGACCTGATTCAGGACACCCTGACCATCCTCGCCCCTGCCGCCCATGCCAAGCAGTTGGAGTTGATCAGCCTGGTCTATCGCGACACGCCCCTGTCGCTGGTCGGTGACCCTCTGCGCCTGAAACAGATCCTTACCAATCTGGTCAGCAACGCCATCAAGTTCACCCGCGAAGGCACTATCGTCACCCGGGCCATGCTCGAAGAGGAAAACGACGACAGCGTGCAACTGCGCATCAGTGTCCAGGACACCGGTATCGGCCTGTCCAGCCAGGATGTCCGGGCGCTGTTCCAGGCGTTCAGCCAGGCCGACAACTCGCTGTCGCGTCAACCCGGTGGCACCGGCCTGGGGCTGGTGATCTCCAAACGCCTGATCGAGCAGATGGGTGGCGAAATCGGGGTCGACAGCACCCCGGGTGAAGGCTCGCAATTCTGGGTCAGCCTGCGTTTGCCCAAGGCCCGTGACGATGCCGAGGATCTGCCGTTGCAATCGCTGGTGGAGCGCCGCGTGGCGATCGTCGACGCTCATGAACTGGCTCGTCAGGCGCTGGAACATCAACTGCAAGATTGCGGCCTGGGCGTTACCAGCTTCAACTCGATAGACCCGCTGCTGCATGCGGTTGCCGCAGCACGGATGGCTGGAGAGCCTTTCACCTTGGCGGTCATGGGCGTCAACCTCGACAGCGTCTCTCCTGAACGGTTAGGCCAGTACATTCAGCAATTGCAGCGCTTGGACTGCCAGGCACTGGTGCTTTGCCCGACCACAGAACAGGCGCTCTACCATCCCTACCTGCCCAATGCGCACAGCCAGCTGCAAGCAAAACCTGCCTGCACGCGCAAACTGCGCCGGGCCTTGCTGGAGTTGGTGCAACCACGGCGCATCTTCAATGAAACCAAGGTCGCCAGCAAACAACCACTACCCAAAGTACTCTGCGTCGACGACAACCCCGCCAACCTGTTGCTGGTGCAGACCCTGCTCGAAGACCTCGGCGCCGAGGTACTGGCGGTCGACAGTGGCTATGCCGCTGTCCAGGCGGTACAGGGCGAGCATTTCGACCTGGTGTTGATGGATGTGCAGATGCCGGGCATGGACGGTCGCGAGTGCACCGAACAGATCCGCCAATGGGAAAGCAGCCAAAACGGCCCGCCCTTGCCGATTGTCGCCCTCACCGCGCATGCCATGGCCAATGAAAAACGTGCCCTGCTGCACAGTGGTATGGACGATTACCTGACCAAACCGATTAGCGAACGCCAACTGGCACAAGTGGTGCTCAAGTGGACCGGCCTGAATCTGGGAGCGCCACACCACGAACGGCCCCAGGAACGCATTGCTGACAGCAGCGAACTGAAGGTCCTCGACCCGGAAGAAGGCTTGCGTCTGGCGGCCGGCAAACCAGACCTGGCCGCCGATATGCTGGCGATGTTGCTGGCTTCGCTTGAGGCCGACCGTGAAGCGATTCGCGCCGCCCGCGAAGCCGCCGACCACAACGGCATGATCGAGCGCGTGCATCGCCTCAATGGCGCCTCGCGCTACTGTGGCGTGCCACAGTTGCGTGCAGCCTGCCAACGCAGCGAAACCCTACTCAAGCAGAATGACCCGCAAGCACTGCGTGCCCTGGATGAACTGGACCGGGCGATTATCCGCCTCACCGCCCAGGCGCGCCTGAGTGCCTGACCTGAAGCAAGGTGATCAGCAGCCCGCGTGGTTAGACTCCCCGCAACCGACTCAGGAAGATCCCATGCGCGTACTGTTTTTCAGCACCCAGACTTACGATCAGGACAGCTTTACCAGCGTCCTGGCCCCTCACGGACTGGAGCTGCACTTCCAGCCGGCACGCCTGAACGAAGACACCACCGCATTGGCTGCCGGCCATGAAGTGGTCTGCCCGTTCATCAACGACGATTTGAGTGCGCCAGTGCTCGAGCGCCTTGCTGCTGGCGGCACGCGCCTGATCGCTTTGCGCTCGGCCGGTTACAACCATGTCGACCTGGTCGCCGCAAAGCGTTTGGGCCTGGCTGTGGTACGGGTACCGGCCTATTCGCCACACGCGGTCGCCGAGCATGCCGTAGCCCTGATTCTGGCCCTTAACCGCCGCTTGCACCGGGCCTACAACCGCACCCGCGAAGGCAATTTCAGCCTGCACGGGCTGACCGGCTTCGACCTGCATGGAAAAACCGTTGGTGTGGTCGGTACCGGCCAGATCGGTGCCGCCTTCGCCCGCATCATGGCCGGTTTTGGTTGTCAATTGCTGGCGTACGACCCTTACCCCAACCCCGAACTGCTGGCGCTCGGCGCACGCTACCTGGAGCTGCCGGAGCTGTTGCGTCAGGCTCAGATCATCAGCCTGCACTGCCCGCTGACGGAACAGACCCGCCACCTGATCAACCCGCAAAGCCTGGCGGACTTGCAACCGGGGGCCATGTTGATCAACACCGGTCGCGGTGCGTTGATCGACACCCCGGCGTTGATCGAAGCCCTGAAGAATGGCCAGTTGGGTTACCTGGGCCTGGACGTCTACGAAGAAGAAGCCCAGTTGTTTTTTGAAGACCGCTCCGATCTGCCACTGCAGGACGACGTGCTGGCGCGCTTGCTGACTTTCCCCAACGTTATCGTTACCGCCCACCAGGCGTTTCTCACCCGTGAGGCACTGGCGGCCATTGCCGACACGACCCTGGACAACATAACCCGCTGGGCGGCAGGCAATCCGCAAAACTTGGTCGAGGGTTGATGCTAGGATACGCGGCAGATTTGGAGGACCCATGGTCGAACACGATTTCCGCTACAACCTGTTTAACCCGCAACACACCCTGATCGAATGCCGCGCGCTGGTGCCAGGTCGCTATCAAGTGACCGGTAATGGCGGCTCGATCCAGAAAAATGATGTTCTGCTGGTCACCCTCAAAGGCAGCAAGGACTTGTCCATGCGCCTGACTGTGGAAACCGTACGCCACCTGATCAACCCTACCGGCCAATGGGTCGCGATGGCCAGCGGCCCGGTGTTCGGCGAGCTGGCGATCCACACCTGGGACGTCAACTGCGATAGCTGCCAGGCGAGCCTGAGCTTCGAGTTTGCGGTAGATGCCAAGCTCGGCAAGAAAGCCCTGCAACCTGCCGCTAGTGCGCGCATTGCCGAGTTGGGTTGGGTCAGCCGTGGCAACAAGCATCTGTGCCCGAAATGCAAGGAGACGGCCCAGTGAAAAACCTGCTGCTCTGCGCCCTGGCTGGAACTGCCTTACTGGGCTGCGCCGCCGAGCCGATGAAGCTGGAACAGGAACGCAGCTACCTGCTGGAATGGATCGGTGAACGGCCGTTGATGGACTACAGCCACCTGACCCTGACCTTGGCCGCCGATGGCCGCGCTTATGGCAATGGCGGCTGCAACCACTGGTTCGCGCCCTACCAGCTCGATGGCGACACGCTCACTTTCGGCAAGGTCGGTAGTACCCGCAAGCTGTGCGCACCGGCTTTGATGGAACAGGAAAAACGTTTCCTTCAGGCGTTGGAAACGGTACAGCGCTGGGACATCTCGCCGATCGAGCAGGTGCGTTTCTGGCCTGCCGAGGGCAAGCCACTGCGCTTCTGGCCTGAAGAAGGTTGACTTAAGCGGCAAGCTTTAAGCTACAAGCTGCAAGGAAGAGCGAAGTCCCCTGACTGCTTTTACTTGCAGCTTGAAGCTTGTAACTTGCAGCTTAAGCCCCCTTCAACGCCTTGATCTTTGCGTTCAAGCCTTCAAGCGTTTGTTCGCCCATCAACTGCTCACGCACCTTGCCCTTGTCATCGATAATGTAGGTCACTGGCAGTGCTTCGCTACGCGGCAGCTGATAACGTTCGGCCGGATCCTGGGCCAGTACGGTAAAACCGATACCCAAGGCCTCACTGGCCTTTCTCAATTCCTCACCCTGCAAACCGTCAAAGTTAACGCCGAGCACCCTCACCCCTTGCCCCTGCCATTGTTTGGCCGCGGCATTAAGTTCAGGGATCTCGATCCGGCACGGGCCACACCATTCGGCCCAGTAGTTGAGCACCAACCAGTGCCCGTCAATCTGCTCAGCTTTCACAGCCTGACCATTCTGGTCCAGACCATAATCGGCACCGCAACCACCGAGCAACAGGCTCGCGGTAATGGCCAGTGCTGCTGCCAAACGCCTTGTCATGGGTCAATCCTTCTCGAAGATTCAAGCAAAATGCGAAGTCGCTGCGGTTAGAATAGCCGCCACACCCTGCTGGAAGCGACCCGAACATGACTGACCTGACCCTCTATCACAATCCGCGCTGCTCCAAATCCCGTGGCGCACTCGAATTGCTCGAAGCCCGTGGCCTGAGCCCCAACGTAGTCCGCTACCTGGAAACCCCACCCGATGCGGCGACCCTCAAGGCCCTGCTCGGCAAGCTGGGCATCGGTGCGCGCCAGCTGTTGCGCAGCGGTGAGGACGAATACAAAGCGCTGAACCTGGCCGACACGAGCTTGAGTGATGCGCAACTGATCGAGGCGATGGTCGAGCATCCGAAGCTGATCGAGCGACCGATCCTGGTTGCTGGTGACAAAGCAGTAATCGGCCGCCCACCGGAGAAGGTTCTGGAGATCTTGCCGTGAGCGCGCCGTATATCCTGATCTTGTTCTACAGCCGCCATGGCTCGACCAGCGAAATGGCCCGGCAGATTGCTCGTGGCGTCGAGATGACGGGCCTGGAGGCGCGGATCCGTACAGTACCGGCGATTTCCACCGAGTGCGAAGCGGTCGCTCCGGACATCCCACAGAACGGTGCGCTGTACGCCACCCTGGACGATCTACGCCACTGTTCGGGCCTGGCCTTGGGCAGCCCGACACGCTTTGGCAACATGGCCGCGCCGCTCAAGTACTTCATCGATGGTACCAGCAGCCTGTGGCTCAGCGGTGGCCTGGTCGGCAAACCGGCTGCGGCCTTCACCTCGACCGCCAGCCTGCATGGCGGCCAAGAGTCGACCCTGTTGTCGATGCTGCTGCCATTGATGCATCACGGCATGCTGATCATGGGCCTGCCGTACAGCGAGTCGGCCTTGCTCGAAACCCGTGGTGGCGGCACCCCGTACGGTGCCAGCCATCATGCTGGGGCTGATGGCAAACGCGACCTGGATGCCGATGAAATCGCCCTGTGCCGCGCCCTGGGTCAACGCCTGGCGAGCACTGCTCAATTGCTGGAGAACGGCCGTGGCTAAAAAGCCCAAAGTGCTGCCCTCGCTTGAATGGCTAACGCCACGCCTGCGTCTGGCACGGGCGTTGAGCCTGGCGAGCTTTTTCGGCCTGATTGCCCTGCTGACGGTCAACAACCTGTTGTTTGCCAACCTGCATGGCGCGCGCACCGGTGTGATTCTGGCGGTCGAACTGGTGCCCCTGGCGCTGTTGTTGCCCGGGATGCTGCTGGGCAACGCCCGCGCCCATGCCTGGACCTGCTTTGTGGTCAACCTGTACTTCATCAAAGGCGTTCTGGCCGCGTTTGACCCGGCACGGGCACTGTTCGGCTGGCTGGAAGTGGCGATCAGCCTGGCGTTGTTTGTCAGTGCCCTGCTGTATGTGCGCTGGCGTTTTCAGTATGACCGGCGCTTGGCTGGGGAAGGTTCGAACTAATCAGTGGAGCGATCGGCTCAATGATTGACGGTATGCGCCAGCATTACCGATAGCTGACACAGCGGCCGACCGCTCTCGGCATGCCACTGGCTGAACGCCGCCTGCACCAACGCCAGATCGCGCTGACTGGTCGGTGGTTTGTCGATGATGTCCTGGGCGATCAGGGCCGCGGCCATATCGTCGGTGGGGATGAAGGTATCCTTGCCGACCATGCGCAAGAAGCGCGGTGCCGACAACCCACCCAGCTGGTTGCCATGCTTGGCCAGGTACTTCCACAAACCGACGATATCGGTCACCGGCCAATCAGCAATGAAGGCGCCGAAACTGCCCTGCTGCTTTTCAACATCGAGAATCATCTGCGCATTGCGCGGTACGCTCTTGAGCTTGCCCAGGTGGCGGATGATGCGTGTGTCTTGCATCAGCCGCTCCAGATGCTCGGCCCCCATCAGCACGACCTTTTGCGGGTCGAAGCCAAAGAATACCTGCTCAAAGGCCGGCCACTTGGCATCCACCAGGCTGTGCTTGAGCCCGGCGCGAAATACGCGCAGGGCCAATGTCGAGAGGTAGCGGTCGGCGCTGATAGCACGCAGCTGCTCGGCAGTTTTTGCCTGGGGCAAGTGCGCTTCCAGGGCTGCCGCAGAGCCGAAACGGTTCAGGCAGTACTCATGCAGCCATTGATAATCACGCATGGCGGTCAGATGTTCAGCACGTCGAGAAAGCGCGGCGTTGCCGTTTCGTCGATCTTGAGGTTGACGAAGTCGAAGAGGTTGCGGTCAGCCAACTGCGACGGCACCACGTTCTGCAGGCCGCGGAAAATGCTCTCGGTACGCCCCGGAGTTTTGCGCTCCCACTCCACCAGCATGTCTTTGACCACCTGACGCTGCAGGTTTTCCTGCGAGCCGCAGAGGTTGCACGGAATGATCGGGAATTCACGCATATCCGAGTAGGCCTGGATGTCTTTCTCGCTGCAGTAAGCCAGCGGGCGGATCACCACGTTGCGACCGTCATCGGCGCGCAACTTCGGCGGCATGGCCTTGAGGGTGCCGTTGAAGAACATGTTGAGGAAGAACGTCTCGACGATGTCGTCACGGTGATGCCCCAGGGCCATCTTGGTCGCACCGATCTCGTCGGCGAAGGTGTACAGGGTGCCGCGACGCAGGCGCGAGCACAGCGAGCAGGTGGTCTTGCCTTCCGGCACCAGCTCTTTGACCACCGAGTAGGTGTCTTTTTCGACGATGTGGTACTCGACGCCGAGGGCCTTGAGGTAAGCCGGCAACACGTGCTCGGGGAAGCCCGGTTGCTTCTGGTCCATGTTCACCGCGACGATCTCGAACTTGATCGGCGCCACTTTCTGCAGGTGCAGCAGAACATCGAGCATGGTGTAGCTGTCTTTGCCGCCGGACAGGCAGACCATGACCTTGTCACCGTCTTCGATCATGTTGAAGTCGGTGATGGCTTCGCCGGCGAGACGACGCAGGCGTTTTTGCAGTTTGTTCTGGTTGACCGAAAGGGTGCCCATAGCGCTTGAAATCCGCAAGGTATGACAAAAGCGGCATATTTTACGCACAAACGGCGAGTAGGCGTAGGCCCATCCGATAAAGACTGCAAGGTGATTAAGCGCCCGCCTGACAGCGCAATTTGCTCTAAAAAGCAGGTTTTAAGCGGCGAACTCCTTCCTATACTGCGACATAAGGCCACAGTAATGCTGACCTCGATTCTCTGGCCCTTAGCACTTTGGGTCGCAAGCGCTCCACTGGGGGGCGATGGCAACAACGGAAGGAGTGACTGGCATGATCCATCACGTTCTGGGGCTGTTTACCCATCCTGACCAAGAATGGAAGGAGATCCGTGGCGAGGAAGAAAGCATCAGCCACATGTACCTGACCCACACCCTGATACTGGCGGCTATCCCCGCGGTATCGGCATTTATCGGCACCACCCAGGTTGGCTGGGTCATTGGCGATCGCGCCCCGGTCATGTTGACCCAGGAAAGCGCGCTCTGGATGACCATCATGTCGTACCTGGCCATGCTGGCTGGGGTGGCGGTGATGGGTGCGTTCATTCACTGGATGGCGCGTACCTACGACGCCAACCCGAGCATGGCGCGCTGCATCGCATTTGCCACCTATACCGCAACGCCGCTGTTTGTCGGCGGCCTGGCGGCGCTATACCCGCACCTATGGCTGGGGATGATCGTCGGCACGGCAGCCGTGTGCTACACGGTTTATCTGCTTTATGTCGGCCTGCCGACCTTCATGAACATACCTTCGGATGAAGGCTTCCTGTTCTCGAGTTCGGTACTGGCGGTTGGCCTGGTGGTGCTGGTCGCCATCATGGCCTTCACCGTGATCGTTTGGGGACTAGGCGTGGGGCCTGTCTATACCAACTAGAATCATCTAATTAGAAACACGCAACATAGGCGCTGTAACCATCGGGCCACCGCAAGGTGGCCTGATGCTGTGCACTGACAGGTGGCTCGGCAGCAACCCTGCGGTTGCGGCATAATTGTCGGCCAGGAGTGTTCCCCGATATGCCCGAACTGCTCAAATCCCGCGTCGAAACCTGTTACCAGCAAGCTGAAACCTTCTTCAAACGCCCCTTCCCTCGCCCTGAAGTCAGCTTCAAGCTGCGCGGTCAGAAGGCCGGCGTTGCCCATCTGCATGAAAACCTGCTGCGTTTCAACCTGCAGCTGTACCGCGAAAACAGCGAAGACTTTCTCAAGCAGACCGTGGCCCATGAAGTCGCCCACCTGGTTGCCCACCAGCTATTTGGCGACACCATCCAGCCGCATGGCGAGGAGTGGCAACTGATCATGCGCGGGGTATATGAACTGCCGCCAAATCGCTGCCATCACTACCAGGTCAAACGCCGTACAGTGACCCGCTACATTTATCGCTGCCCTTGCGCCGGTAGCGATTTCCCGTTCTCGGCCCAGCGCCACAGCCTGGTGCGCCAGGGACGACGGTATTTGTGTCGGCGTTGTCGGCATACTCTGGTGTATAGCGGCGAGACGCGGGTGGAGTAAGGACCGGCTCGCGCAACAGCCGGCAGCAAAAAGCCCATCCGTAGATGGGCTTTTTCATTACACCACTCGCCGTTAGCGGGCAGCGCCTTCCGCCACACCCAGGTCGTCGACCGGACGGGTATCCACCAGCGGCGAACCACCGGAGGCCAGTTCAGCCTGCAGCTTGTCTTCATCCAGCTCATTGACCCACTTGGCCACTACCACGGTCGCCACAGCGTTACCGATCAGGTTGGTCAGGGCACGGGCTTCGGACATGAAGCGGTCAATACCGAGGATCAGCGCCAGGCCCGCAACCGGCAGGTGGCCAACGGCGGACAGGGTTGCGGCGAGGACGATGAAACCCGAACCGGTAACCCCGGCAGCCCCTTTAGACGCCACCAACAGCACCAGCAGCAAGGTGATCTGGTGAGTGATGTCCATAGTGGTGTCGGTGGCCTGGGCGATGAATACTGCCGCCATGGTCAGGTAGATCGAAGTGCCGTCGAGGTTGAACGAGTAACCGGTCGGGATCACCAGGCCTACCACGGATTTCTTCGCGCCCAGGCGCTCCATCTTGGCCAGCATGCGTGGCAGGGCCGACTCCGAAGACGAAGTACCGAGAACGATCATCAGCTCTTCACGGATGTAGCGGATCAGCTTGAGCACACTGAAACCATGAGCGCGGGCGATACCACCGAGCACCACGACAACGAACAGCACGCACGTGATATAGAAGCAGGCCATCAGATAGCCCAACTGTACCAGCGAACCAACGCCGTACTGACCAATGGTGAAGGCCATGGCACCGAAGGCACCGATCGGCGCCAGCTTCATGATCATGTTGATGATGTTGAACATGACATGGGCGAAACGGTCGATCAGGTCCAGCAGCGGCTTGCCGTAGGCACCCAGGCGATGCAGGGCGAAACCGAAGATCACCGAGAACATCAACACTTGCAGGATGTCGCCGTTGGCGAATGCGCCGACCACAGTGTTAGGGATGATGTTGAGCAGGAAGCCGACCGTGGTCTGCTGTGCGCCGGCGGCGGCATACGCGGCCACGCTGCTGGCGTTCAGGGTGCTGACGTCGATGTGCATGCCGGCACCAGGCTTGACCACGTTGACCACAACAAGGCCGATGATCAGGGCGATGGTCGAGACAATTTCGAAGTAGAGCAGCGCGTAGCCACCGGTCTTGCCCACTGACTTCATGCTTTGCATGCCAGCGATGCCGCTGACCACGGTGCAGAAGATGATCGGGGCGATGACCATTTTGATCAGTTTGACGAAGCCGTCACCCAGCGGTTTCAGGGCAACGCCGGTTTCGGGGTAGTAGTGGCCCAGCAGGATACCGATGGTGATCGCTACTAACACCTGGATATACAGCGATTTGTACAGTGGCTGACGCGTCGTCATGGCTAATTCCTCAAGTGTACCGCCCCGATCCTTCCCAGGACGCGTGGGGTACCTAAAGCGCGAACCCTCCTGCACTGGAGGGATTTGTTGTGTCGAGCTGCCTGGCAGATCTCTGTCTGGTCAATAGCAAGCCCAATGCCAAAATGCGCTTTATCGGTGCAAGCCCCGTGTTTACGGAGGGTTGGTGCACAAAGAGGTTGCAGCTGTGGCGAGCTGATTTGGCGGATTTCCGCCCGGTGTCTTTGCTCAAGGGATTCGGGTGGCGAAAATCCGCCCGAGATATCGGCGAGTCAGTCGAGGGGCAAGCGAATGCGAAATGCCGCCCCGCCCAGCGGGGAATCATCGAGGGTAAGGCTGGCGTCGTAACTTTCGATGATGTCCTTGACCACCGCCAACCCGATGCCCTGCCCCGGGTTCTGACGGTCCAGCCGTTCGCCGCGTTGCAAAATGCGTTCGCGCTGGTCAGGAGGTACCCCGGGACCATCGTCCTCAACACATAGCTCTAGCGCGGCAGGCCCGCTGCGCAGGCTGATGTGGACCTGGCTCAGGCACAGGCGGTAGGCGTTTTCCAGCAGGTTGCCAAGCAGCTCGAGCAACGCGCCTTGCTCCATCGGCACCACAGCATGCTCGGGGATATCCAGGCTGACCTTGACCTGCTTGTCGCGGTACACCTTGGCCAAGGTGCTGCACAGGCTTTCGAGCAGCGGTTGCAACGCTACCTGGTGACGCACCAGGCCGCTCTTGCGCAGGCTGGCCCGTTGCAGCTGATAGTCGATCTGCTGGCTCATGCGCTCGATCTGGCTTTGCAGGATCCGCGCCTGCTCACGGTCTTCACGGCGTTGGCCCAGGCTTTCACTGACCCCTTGCAGCACCGCCAGCGGGGTTTTCAGGCTGTGGGCCAGATCACCCAGCGAATCACGGTAGCGCTGACGTTGCTCACGCTCACTGTGCAGCAGGCGGTTCAGCGAACCGGTCAGGCGCAGCAGCTCACGCGGATGCTCAGCACTGAGCCCCTCACGAGCGCCGGACTCGACAGCGTCCAGCTCGTGACTCAACTGGCGCAGTGAACGCAAGCCCCAGGTCAGCCCGGCCCAGAGCAACACCAACAAGGCCAGCAAGGCGGCACCAAAGCCCAGGTACAGACGCTCGCGCAGGCCGTTGAGGGTCTGTTGGTACTCGCGCACCGGTTGCAGGGCGACGATGCTGTAGGCTGCGCTCTTGCCGCCGAGCAATTTGACCTCGACGTCGTAGACAAAAAACTCTTCGCCATCATCCTGACGGATTCGCGCGAATTCATTGCCTCGTCCGTCATAACGCGGGGTGTAGTTGATGTTTTCATCGTTGCTGGCCCGCGAGCGCCAGACCAGGTTGCCCTGACGATCATAGATATAACCGAGCAAGCGGCTGTCGGGCAGATTGAATTTCTCGTCAGGCAGCAACACCGGCATCTGCAGCTGATTGTTCTCGATGCGTGCGGCAGAAATCAACGTGGTGACGTCCGAGGCCAGGCGCTTTTCGATCGACTCCTGCAGGGCCAGGCTGAAGGCCTTCTGCAAGGCCGGCAGCAATCCGAGCATGAACAACAGCGCCAACAGCGCCGCGGCGAGCATCAAGCGCAGACGTAGCGAACGGATCATCGGCAGCGCTCAGTAAACAGATAACCCAGCCCGCGCACGGTATCGATGGGCTTGAAGCCGTTGTTGCCTTCAAGCTTGCGCCGCAGGCGGCCAACCAAGACCTCGATCACATTCGGATCGCGCTCGTCGTCATCGGGGTAGAGCTGCTCCATCAAGCGGTCCTTGGCCACCACCTGCTGGTGATGACGCATCAGGTACTCAAGGATGCGGTATTCATAGGCAGTCAGCGCCAGCGGCTGATCGTCGAGGGTCGCCTGTTTGCGGTTCAAGTCCAGGAGCAAGGGACCGGCGGCAATGGTCGATTGCACAAAGCCACTGGAGCGACGCAACAAGGCATTGAGGCGGGCCTCCAGCTCTTCGAACTGAAACGGCTTGACCACATAGTCGTCGGCCCCGGCTGCCAGGCCTTCGACCTTGTCCTGCCAGTTACCCCGCGCGGTGAGGATCAGAATCGGAAAACTCTTGCCTTGGGAACGCAACTGCCGGATCAGGTCCAGGCCGCTCATGCCAGGCAAGCCCAGGTCGATCACAGCCAGGTCATGATTGAACTGCTCGGCCTGATACAAGGCCTCCTCGGCGTTGGGCACCGCTTCGACCACGTGCCCGCTCTCGCTCAAGCGGCTATGCAAGTGATGACGCAACAGCGCTTCATCCTCAACCACCAGCAGTTTCATAGTTTCCTCCCTAACCAGGCCGGGGATCATTGCTCCGGCGAAATACCTTTGCCCTGCAGAATAACAGCGAACCGGCCATGCACCTGCTGGCCGGTTCGAACATGCTCATGTGCAGGTCAGAATGCGTAGTTGGCCGACAGGTAGGTTTGCGCACTGCTGTCCAGGCGCAGGGTGCCGACTTTCGAACCGCCATGCTCAGCCAGTTCGGTGCTGGCATTGCTGCGCAGGTAACGGTAGCCCAGTTCCACCGAGGCATTGTCGGTCACTTGCTGCAGCAAACCAGCTTGCAGGCCGATGGCATATCCGGTGTCGGTATCGCGGCTGTAACCGGACGATTCCTGGCTGAGCTTGGTCAGACCGGCGCTGGCACCGCCAAACAGCTTGGTGCTGGTGCCTAGCGGGTAGAACAGGTCATAGCTGCCCAACAGGTTTTCCTGACGCATCTTGATGCCGCTGTGGTCGTTGGAGACGTTGTCATAGGTGACGTAGTAGCGGCGATCATCATTCATCTGCCCGAGGCGCACACCCCAGGTGCCGTCCTTGCTGATGATGCCGTCGCTGTTCAAGTGATCGGTGTTGCTGCTGAGCAGGCCGGACTTTTTGATCTTGTCGCTGGTCTGACCGTAGGTGACACCAGCGAAGGTGGTGTCGGCTGCCTGGACGGCAGCACTGGCGCCGAAGAAGGCGACGGCGAGGAACAGGGAATTGAGCGCTTTCATAATGTTTACTCCTGGCAAGGTGCCGTTTAGGTGTTGGAGCTAGAGTAAGGAAAGCGTCCTGAACCGCCGCTGAACCCTGCCTGAACCTGGGCTGAACAAGCTGTATTGGCTGAACCCTTGATGCGCACACAGGAGTACCTACATGCACCGCCTGCTCATTACCGCTTTGCTGATCGGCGCCAGCAGCCTGGCTCAGGCTGCCGTACAAACCCGTGAGATCCCCTACCAGGACAAAGACGGCAATCGCCTGGTCGGTTACTACGCCTACGACGATGCGGCCGAGGGCAAACGCCCAGGGGTCGTGGTGGTGCATGAATGGTGGGGGCTCAATGACTACGCCAAGCGACGCGCCCGCGATCTGGCCGGGCTCGGCTACAGCGCTCTGGCCATCGATATGTATGGCGATGGTAAGAACACCGAGCACCCCGCCGATGCCCAGACGTTCATGGCCGCGGCCCTGAAAGACCCGAACGCGGCTGCAGAGCGCTTCGATGCCGGTGTCGAGTTGTTGAAGATCCAACCTCAAACCGACCCTGAACGGATCGCCGCGATCGGCTACTGCTTTGGCGGCAAGGTGGTACTCGACGCCGCCCGCCGTGGTGAACCACTGGCCGGCGTTGCCAGCTTCCATGGTGCCTTGGTCACCAACAGCCCGGCCACGCCAGGCAGCGTCAAAGCCCGGGTGCTGGTCGAGCATGGCGCTAATGACAGCATGGTGACGCCAGAACAGGTGGCTACATTCAAGGAAGAAATGAACGCGGCAGGTGCGAGCTATGAATTCGTCACCCTTCAAGGGGCCAAGCATGGCTTTACCAATCCGGATGCCGACCGCCTGAGCCATGGCGAACATGGTGGGCCGGATATTGGCTACAACAAGGCGGCGGATGAAAGTTCGTGGGCGGACTTGCAGGCGTTTTTCAAGAAAATCTTCCGCTGAGCGTATGCGCAGCGGCACAATACCGGGCATGAATCTACTCCCGCTGTGTTGTGCTCCGCTGCTGCACCATTGGCCTCTACCCCGCCCGGTCCCCGGTGCGGTGCTGGTCAGTTGTGCGTTCGACCCGACCCAACTGGCCAGTGACGACTTCGCCCGCGCCGGCATCGAGCAGACACCCAACCTGCAACGCTCGGTGGCCAAGCGCCAGGCCGAATACCTCGCCGGGAGGGTGTGTGCACGCGCTGCGCTGCAACGCCTGGATGGTCGCCAGTACATCCCCGGCACCCACGAGGACCGTTCGCCGATCTGGCCGGCAGGCATCAGTGGTTCGATCACCCACGGCAAAGGTTGGGCGGCGGCGGTAGTGGCACGCGCCAGCGACTGCCAGGGCATCGGTCTGGATCAGGAAACCTTGCTCAGTCAAGACCGCGCCGAGCGCCTGGCCAGGGAGATCCTCACCGAAGCCGAGCTGCAACGCATGGACCGTGGGCAAATCGACCTGACCGTAACCTTGACCTTTTCCCTCAAGGAAAGCCTGTTCAAGGCCCTCTATCCCATCGTTCAGCAACGCTTTTACTTCGAGCATGCCGAAGTGCTGGAGTGGTCCGCCGATGGTCAGGCACGCCTGCGCTTGCTCACCGACCTGTCACCGCAGTGGCATAGCGGGCGGGAACTGCTCGGGCAGTTCTGTCTGCAGGATGATCAGTTGTTGACCCTGGTCAGCGTCTGAACCTTAAGCGAGCAACGGACAGTGTTCGCAGTGCCCCACCCACTGCACCTTATAGCTAAGGCAGCAGGTTCGACGGCGGCGCTGCCCCGCTGCATCCAGGCTGACCGCAGCATACAAGGGGCTGTCGGGTGAGTTGAGCAAGTGTCCCAGGCCGCTGTCGTTACCTTCAACGCGTTGCAATGCCTGATCCAGACAATCCCCGGCGTTACCCCAGAGCACCGCTGGCGCCACCGGCCCCACCGCAGCCAGGCCCTGCACCAACGGGTGCAGGTGCTGGGCCAGTATCGCCGCAAGCCCTAGGCAGTGTTCGTCGCGTGCGCTTAAGGCAAGCGGCAGGCCGCGACCATCGAGGGTCAGCTCGGTGACTGCAAAGGCCGGCAGATGTGCACCGCCAAGCAGCGACTGCCAGATCAACGCGAAGTAGTATTTCGACCACTGCGAGACCAACACCGGACGCTGCGCCGGCATCAGCGCAGGGCCATACAGGTCAAGCAGCAAGGCGTCGAAGCGCGCCGGCTCCAGCAGCTGTGGGAGCGCGACACTCACTGTGCATTCTGGCTACGCGGCCAGCTCAGGCTGAAACGCGCACCACCCAGGCGTTCGCTGTGGCTCACCGAAGCCCGCCCTTTATGCCAATAGATGATGCGCCGCACGATCGACAAGCCCAGACCGTGGCCACCGGACGCACGGGTACGGCTATCATCGAGGCGGGTGAACGGCGTGAAGAGACGGTCCCAGGCACTTTCCGGCACACCCGGCCCGTCGTCTTCAACATCGATCCGGCAACGCTGCACACCTAGCTGATAGCTGAGGCTGACCTGCGATTCGGCATGGCGAATGGCGTTGCTCACCAGGTTCTGCAAGGCTCGATGCAGGTAACGGGGCTCGGCTTCAACCCACGCGCCTTGCTCATCACCCTGGCACGGCCCACGCGAGACCCTGACGTCACTGCGTAGCGGTGCCTGCTCGGCGATCACCTGATCGAGCAACGCATCGAGGTCGACCCGCTGAAAATGCAGGGCCGGTGCCCCCTGCTCGAGACGGGCATAGGTCAGCATTTCGTCGACCAGCTTATCCAGTTCCTGGATATCGCCATCCATGCCACTCAAATACTTGCCCCGGGCCTGGTCGTCACGCGCGCTGGCGATCATTTCCAGGCCGAAACGCAAGCGCGCCACCGGCGTGCGCAGCTCATGGGACACGGCGCGGACCAACTCGCGCTGTATGCTCAACGAACGCTGCAAGTGTTCGGCCATGCGGTTGAAGGCTGCAGCCAGGCGCCCGACCGAATCGGCATCATCGCCGGCCACGCGGGTATCCAGGCTGCCCTGAGCAATGCGGGTGGCGGCGCTTTCCAGATCGGACAGACGCCGTTCCAGCTGACGCACCAGTAAATAGACAATCAGGCCGATCAGGCACAGGCCAAGTACAGCAATCAGCGCCAGCAACTGCGGCGGATAGGGGTTCATCTGGTACAGCGGACCAATCTCCAGCACCCAGGGCGTGCCGACCATTCCGGAAACGACGCGGATCGAATCACCATCCTTGCCCAAGGCCATCACCGTGTCACCTTCATCGACACGCCGACGCTGGTCTTCATCCATGTCAGTCTGTTCCAGGCGCCGCAGGCTCAGGTCAAAGCCAAAACCCTTGTTTTGCTTGAGCTCGGCCAGACGCCTGGGCTGTTCGCCAATCGGGTGGCGCACCAGTTCATCGACCAACAGGTAAATAGTCGCCCGCGCCAGTTGCTCGCTGATCTGCTCGACCACGCCGACCAGCAGCAGATCCTCAGTGCCGATCTGGCGCATGACCTTGGCCGCATGTGGGCCGGTCTTCTCCACCAGCACCTGGCCACGCTGCAACTGGCTGCGTTGACTACCATCGATGCCAGCAGCCGCCAAGCTTTGCAATTCAAGCGGAATGCCCAGCAGCCGCTCCCAGATCAACAGGGTACGCTTGCGCTCCAGCTCGTCCTGCGGCACCAGGTTGTCAGCCATCAAGGTGAAGGTGCCGTGGGCCAGGCGCTCGCGGTACTGGCTGGCGCGCACTTCATTGAGCAGGTGCACGCTAAGCACGCCGAGCACCGCCACCAGCACCAGAGCGGCGAGCATGCCACCGTAGATACGCAGGAATATCGAGTTCATCGCACCTGGCCCATGGCCTCGGCCGCTTCACGCACGAACAGATAGCCTTTGCTGCGGATGGTCTTGATCATCCGTGGGTGCTCGGGGTCGTCGCCTATTTTCGGGCGGATTCTGGAAATACGCACATCGATGGAGCGGTCCTGGCCGTCATAGCCCACGCCACGCAGTGAGGTGAAGATCTCCTCACGGGACAGGATGCGCCCAGCATTGCTGACCAACAGCCAGAGCAAGTCGAATTCAGCACTGGTCAGCTCGATACCGTTATCTTGCAACCAGGCCTCGCGCAGGATGTTGTCGACCCGCAACGGGCCGAACTGCAGGCACTGCGGCGGCGCACTATCAGCAGCCGGCTCACTGCGGCGCAGCAAGGCGTTGATCCGTGCCAGCAACAGGCGCGGGCGCACCGGTTTGCACACATAGTCGTCAGCGCCGATATCCAGGCCCTGAACCTGGTCAAGGTCATCGCTGCGTGCCGTGAGCATGAGGATCGGCCCGGCAAACTGCTGGCGCACCTTGCGGCAGATGCTCAGGCCATCTTCGCCAGGCAGCATCAGGTCGAGGATCACCAGGTCCGGCTGCTCGGCAATGATCCGCGCTGCGGCCTTGGCCCCGTCGCCCTCGACCTCGACAGCAAAGCCGTTGGCCTGCAGGAACTCACGGGTCAGGTCGGCCAAACGCTGGTCATCCTCAACGATCAACACCTGACTGCGCTGCTGCTCCACGGCTCACCTCGACGGCTTGTTGTTATAAAAAGTGCCCAGGGCAGTGCTTCACCAAAAGGCAACATCGGCCCCGGATACTACGTCGGGTACCGACGCCTGCCAACCGTCACCACCAGCGGCAATCAACCACCTTGTGGTGTGCTCGGAAGGCCAGTGAATTTGTGGTAGGGTGCGCGCCCTAAAATTTCTATCGGGATAGTCCCGGCGGATGAAAAAAGGATGACAGGCGGTCATCTGCCGCTAAGACGCGGCCTACAAGGCGTTAGGCAAAATCACTCACAAAATACGCACAAGTTATCCACAGCCGACGACCTTGCAATACCCCCGAGACCGCATTATCTTGTATCCCTATCGAAACAAAACACTACATCTTGGGGTTTGAAGCAAATCCCAAGCACAAGTCAAGCAAAGAACTCAAGCCCTGAAACAGTGCTTTTTTTGCTTGAACTTTAGAAGATTTCAGCAGCCAAACCGCTCCTGCGGTGGCCACCGTTGCAAGCCCTTGGAGGGTGTTGTTTCGGGTACGGGTGTTGCAAGCCATAGGCACACCCGACAGCAACAGTTTTGAGTCGTGGATTCAAAACCTTTGACTTCGGCCAGGGAGCGGCAGGTTATTGCCCCTTATTCCTGATCTGTCCCGAAGTGAGTATGCCCGACCTGTTCGGCATGCCGGAGCGCCGCGTTTGCGCATGCCGTCAGGGTCGGTTGTTGAGCTTTCGGACGGAACGGTTGGCGCCCACAAGGCGCCTACACAAACTTAGAGAACGTGGAGACACCCATGCAAACCGACACAACTCGCGAGAACCCGCAGGCCAAGGCGCCGCAGGCCGCCGATTCGAACCAGGATCTGGCTGCTACCGCCCCAGGCCAACTGCGTGTGATCAAGCGCAATGGCACTGTCGTCGCCTACACCGACGACAAGATCACCGTGGCCATCACCAAGGCGTTCCTCGCAGTTGAAGGCGGCACCGCTGCTGCTTCGTCGCGTATCCATGACACCGTTGCCCGCCTGACCGAACAGGTCACCGCGACCTTCAAGCGTCGCATGCCCTCGGGCGGCACCATCCACATCGAAGAAATCCAGGATCAGGTTGAACTGGCCCTGATGCGTGCTGGCGAGCAGAAAGTTGCCCGTGACTACGTGATCTACCGTGACCAGCGTGCCAAAGAGCGTGCAACCCGTGTTCACGCTGAAGACTCGTCCGTACAGCCGCACCCAAGCATTCGCATCACCTTGGCCGACGGCAGCCTCGCGCCGCTGGACATGAACCGCCTGAACACCATCATCACCGAGGCCTGCGAAGGTCTGGCCGAAGTTGATGGCGAGCTGATCCAGCGCGAAACCCTGAAGAACCTCTACGACGGCGTGGCCCTGACCGACGTCAACACCGCCCTGGTGATGACCGCGCGTACCCTGGTTGAGCGTGAGCCGAACTACTCGTTCGTGACCGCCCGCCTGCTGATGGACACCCTGCGTGCCGAAGGCCTGGGCTTCCTCGGTGTGGCCGACAGCGCCACTCACCACGAAATGGCCGAACTGTACGCCAAGGCCCTGCCGGCCTACGTTGCCAAGGGCGTCGAGTTCGAACTGCTCAACCCTGCCCTGGCCGACTTCGACCTGGAACAACTGGGCAAGGCGATCAACCACGAGCGCGACCAGCAGTTCACCTACCTGGGCCTGCAGACCCTGTATGACCGTTACTTCATCCACAAGGATGGCGTGCGCTTCGAACTGCCGCAGGTGTTCTTCATGCGCGTGGCCATGGGCCTGGCGCTGGAAGAGAAAAACAAAGAAGCCCGTGCGATCGAGTTCTACAACCTGTTGTCGTCGTTCGACTACATGGCTTCGACCCCGACCCTGTTCAACGCCGGTACCCTGCGTCCACAGCTGTCGAGCTGCTACCTGACCACCGTGCCGGACGACCTGTCGGGCATCTACCACGCGATCCACGACAACGCCATGCTGTCGAAATTCGCCGGTGGCCTGGGCAACGACTGGACCCCTGTGCGTGCACTGGGCTCCTACATCAAGGGCACCAACGGTAAATCCCAGGGCGTCGTGCCGTTCCTGAAAGTGGTCAACGACACCGCTGTAGCCGTAAACCAGGGTGGCAAGCGCAAAGGCGCTGTCTGTGCCTATCTGGAAACCTGGCACCTGGACATCGAAGAGTTCATCGAGCTGCGCAAGAACACCGGTGATGACCGTCGTCGTACCCACGACATGAACACCGCCAACTGGATCCCTGACCTGTTCATGAAGCGCGTCTTCGATGACGGCAAGTGGACCCTGTTCTCGCCGAACGAAGTACCGGATCTGCACGACCTGACCGGCAAGGCCTTCGAAGAGCGCTACGAGTACTACGAAGCCCTGACCGAGTACAACAAGATCAAGGTGTTCAAGACCATCCAGGCCAAAGACCTGTGGCGCAAGATGCTCTCGATGCTGTTCGAAACCGGCCACCCATGGTTGACCTTCAAGGATCCGTGCAACCTGCGTTCGCCGCAGCAGCACGTCGGCGTGGTCCACAGCTCGAACCTGTGCACCGAGATCACCCTGAACACCAACAAGGACGAGATCGCGGTCTGCAACCTGGGCTCGATCAACCTGCCGAACCACATCGTCGATGGCAAGCTGGACACCGCCAAGCTGCAACGCACCGTGAACACCGCTGTGCGCATGCTCGACAACGTGATCGACATCAACTACTACTCGGTGCCGCAAGCGCGTAACTCGAACATCAAGCACCGTCCGGTCGGCCTGGGCATCATGGGCTTCCAGGACGCACTGTACCTGCAGCACATTGCTTACGGTTCCGACGCTGCTGTCGAGTTCGCCGACAAGTCGATGGAAGCGGTCAGCTACTTCGCCATCCAGGCCTCCTGTGACCTGGCCGACGAGCGTGGCGCCTACGAGACCTTCCAGGGCTCGCTGTGGTCCAAAGGCATCCTGCCGCTGGATTCGCAACAGATCCTGATCGAAGCCCGTGGCCAGAAGTACATCGACGTCGACCTGAACGAAACCCTGGACTGGGCACCGGTGCGTGCTCGCGTACAAAAAGGTATTCGTAACTCGAACATCATGGCCATCGCGCCGACCGCGACCATCGCCAACATCACTGGCGTATCGCAGTCCATCGAGCCGACCTACCAGAACCTGTACGTGAAATCGAACCTCTCGGGCGAATTCACCGTGATCAACCCGTACCTGGTTCGCGACCTCAAGGCCCGCGGCCTGTGGGACTCGGTCATGATCAACGACCTCAAGTACTACGACGGTTCGGTACAGCAGATCGAGCGCATCCCACAGGAACTCAAAGACCTGTACGCTACTGCGTTCGAGGTGGAAACCAAGTGGATCGTTGACGCCGCCAGCCGCCGTCAGAAGTGGATCGACCAGGCCCAGTCGCTGAACTTGTACATCGCTGGCGCTTCGGGCAAAAAACTCGACGTGACCTACCGCATGGCCTGGTACCGTGGTCTGAAAACCACCTACTACCTCCGTGCCCTGGCTGCGACCAGCACCGAGAAGTCGACCATCAACACCGGCAAGCTCAACGCCGTTTCCAGCGGTGGCGACAACGCGCCGATCCAGGCAGCGGGCCCAGCGCCAGTGCCTAAGGCTTGCGCGATCGACGAGCCGGATTGCGAAGCCTGCCAGTAAGAGGCTGAACGCGCCGTTCATTCATGGGCGGCGCTGCAGTCTCTGTGGGCGCTGGCCTTGCCAGCGATGGGCGGCACCGCCGCCCTGCCCCACGCAATCGAATAACAGGTCCAAGGCATTTTTGCCCACGACCTACCGAGGAGCCCCGCTCCCGGAAGCATTCCAAGTTTTTGCGTGCACAGCAGTACCTAACCGCAAGCACCGCAACCCAAGATCCACCGGCCATACTGAATATGGCCCTCAAGCAGGAGACCCACCATGCTGAGCTGGGACGAATTCGACAAAGACGAAGGCGAAGAAGCTGCCAAAGGCGCTACCGCCACTCAAGCCGCTGCCGCTGGCATCGACAAGCTTGATAACGCTGGCGGTGTTGCCGCCCTGGAAGCCCGCGCTGTAACCGCCGATGACTCGGAAGCGGTCAAGCGTGCCAAGGCTGCCCTGGACCAACTCGACATCGCCGAAGGCCTGGCTGAGCTGGAAGGCTCTGCTGCCCGTGTTGCGGTTGACGAAAAGCGCATGATCAACTGCCGCGCCGACCTCAACCAGCTGGTGCCATTCAAGTATGACTGGGCCTGGCAGAAGTACCTGGACGGTTGCGCCAACCACTGGATGCCGCAAGAGGTCAACATGACCGCGGACATCGCCCTGTGGAAGAACCCGGAAGGCCTGACCGATGACGAGCGTCGCATCGTCATGCGTAACCTGGGCTTCTTCTCCACTGCCGACTCCCTGGTTGCCAACAACCTGGCCCTGGCCGTGTACCGCCTGATCACCAACCCGGAATGCCGTCAGTACATCCTGCGCCAGGCCTTCGAAGAGGCGATCCACACCCACGCCTACCAGTACTGCATCGAATCGCTGGGCATGGATGAAGGCGAGATCTTCAACATGTACCACGAGATCCCATCGGTCGCGAAAAAAGCCGCTTGGGGCCTGAGCTACACCCGCGCGATCTCCGATCCGGAATTCAACACCGGCACCGTCGAGACCGACAAAGAGCTGCTGCGCAACCTGATCGCCTACTACTGCGTTCTGGAAGGCATCTTCTTCTACTGCGGCTTCACCCAGATCCTGTCCATGGGTCGCCGCAACAAGATGACTGGCGTTGCCGAGCAGTTCCAGTACATCCTGCGTGACGAGTCCATGCACCTGAACTTCGGTATCGACGTGATCAACCAGATCAAGATCGAAAATCCGCACCTGTGGGACGCCGAAATGAAGGAAGAAGCCTCGCAGATGATCCTGCAGGGCACCCAGCTGGAAATCGAATACGCACGCGACACCATGCCGCGCGGCGTTCTGGGCATGAACGCCGCGATGATGGAGGACTACCTCAAGTTCATCGCCAACCGTCGCCTGTCGCAGATCGGTTTGAAGGAAGAGTACCCAGGTACCACTAACCCGTTCCCATGGATGAGCGAGATCATGGACTTGAAGAAAGAGAAGAACTTCTTTGAGACTCGGGTTATTGAGTATCAGACAGGTGGGGCGTTGAGCTGGGATTGATTTTCCGCTCGGGTTCTAAGTAAAAAGGCTGCCGCAAGGCGGCCTTTTTTGTGGGTGTTGGATTTGGAAATCAGGTGCTTGGGGTGGCGAAAGACTTCTTCCGTTTCTGGTCTATCGGCAGCTATCAACCCGGAATAGCCTTCACGGAGGGCAGCAATCGGCCAGAAGCGGTCGTTGAAATGCTCAGAGTCGCGCTATGCAACATCACTTGTTCAGGCTATCGCTTGATGCTCGACTGCTCTGAAACCTAAGCTCTGAGTGAACCGCAACAGATAGCCATCTGGATCAAGCACCAAAAAATTAAGCTCTCCGTGCAGGCGCTCTTTATCTCGGTACCAGCACTCTTCAATGGGTCTGCGCAATTCAATACCAGCGTCTTCGATGGCCCTAGCCAAAGCTTTGGTATCAGAGCACTGAATCGAAAGATTCATCCCTCGGCCAAAGGGTGATAATAGAGGGCCAACACGCCATGGAGACTCTTCCAAGTCATCCTGCTCCAGCATCAATTGACTCCCTTGAAAGGACAGGAAAGTGAATCTGTCTTCAGGCCTTTCGTATTCAATTTGGAAGCCCAGAATCAGGCAGTAAAAATCTAAGCTTCGTTTTAAGTCAGAGACAATCATCTCTGGAACTAACGTGTTCATCTTCATAAATGGACTCCTTGTCGTTGATAACACCCCTCAAGCAGTGGGATGGCTGCCCATCTCTGCTCCGCACTGTTTGTACCACGATATCTACTTTTGGTCGCAATTCCGCGACCGACCGTTTTGGGTCGATAGTGGTCATCCATGACCGGCACCTTCCGACCCATTGCTGCCCTTCATGAAGGGCAACAATGGGTCGATTCTGTCGAAAATTCGGATTTTCAGCTCACCTGAACTCAGGCATGACTCCCACGCGTAGCGTGAGAACGATCAACCTCAATCAAAACTGCTTTGATGCACTGGCGATGCGCTGGTACTTACGCAGCTGCCGATTCATGCTGCGGATATCCAGAAAAAATATCTCTCCGCTGCGCCAGAGCAGCATCCACGCGGTGACGGTAACGACTCCCACGGGGATGGTGCCTTCAATGCCCAGCGCCGTGCCTGCCAGCACCAAGGCTAGTGCCAAGCCCAAGAGTGTCAGCGCTAACAGCCGTTGGGTGCGAATATCCCCTCTGAGTTGCTCGCTCTTTTCCGCAAAGGTGTTGCTGATGGCTTGCTGAAGGCGTTCTCGCTCATCTTCCGGGCAGCGAATCTGCAGGCTCAGCTCGGGGTGGTACCAGGCGCTATCTGACAGGTAGTCCACCAGCTCGGGGCTTAGCTTGGGGTTGTCCGGCGAGGCAAACGGATTGAGGTAATCGTGGGTGATCGTCAGATCTATTTTTTTAGTCATAACGAACCTTTACCTGGTTGAGTTGTGGACGGAGACTTTAGTGTTCGAGGTAAAGTTAGTCGCAAGACAGCTGCTCTGTCTGATCGGCAGTCGCAGTCGCTGTTGCAGGAGCGGATTTATCCGCGATGCATTGGCGGAATGTGCGCCGCGACCGTCTCCATCAACGCTGATTATTATCACGCTCTGCAGGGGGGACATCAGGCAGCGGGCGGCGCATGCACGGATAAGGGCTAAAGGCACCTATTGGCCGAAAGCAGTCGCTCTGGACTGGCCACTTCTGGCCCAGAGAGTGTAAAAACGCTTTCGTATCTTGAATGCGTCAACCAAGCGTTCCTCAGCGATGCGATTGCCCAAGCGTTTGTCGCGATCAGCACCACTGACGTTCCAAAGCGGCTATGGAGCGGTTTAGCGCCTTCTGGAGCAGAGAAAAACCGAGGCGTTACGCCGCCATCGCCTTCAGCAAGCCTGCTGTACCGATGAGTTTCATAACCCGCTTCATATTGTAGGCCGGCACATTCAGACTCATCGACAAGGGAAATCAGCGTTGGTCGCAACTTAGCATCTCTCAAATTCAGAAATGGCCTACACCACAACAATTGACCCGGCTTTCTAACCCCCTTACCGTACTGTTTGGCGCCTAAGAAACGCCCGTACAGCGGCTAGCCCGCTCCCGACAGATGCGGCATTTTTGTGCCTGTGGTTTACTGCTGCGCGCAAAAATCACTCTGTTATGTCGGGAGTGGGCTAATACAAGACCTGAAAGGGAAATACGTCCGGCCCTCTGTACGGGGTTTCTTAGCTCCCGACACCCAGCCCTCAGAAGCTGATATCGCACAGAGGTAATGGAAATGCCTACCGACGCCCCCGCTCGCAGGCCTTTCGCAGACGCGGCTCGCCTGATCATTGTTCACCGCTCCATCGGAGGTCAGCCATGACTGGCCTCTACGAACCGATACTTTTCTCGCGCCACAACCGCCCTCTCCACGCCCTCTGGCTCGAATCCCAGGCCTGGTTCTGTGCCCACGAACTCGGCCGACTGACAGGCCGTTTCTACGACGGACACTGCATCCGCAAGCTCGATCCAGACCAGCATCGCAGCGTGCAACTGCTTCGATACGGCCAATACCAGGCGACCACCATGGTCAGCGAGTCCGGGGCCTATACCCTGCTCGCCCACCATCACATTCCGGAAAACCGCCATCTGCGGCACTGGCTGACCCATGAAGTGGTGGCGGTGTTGCGTGATGGTCGGGAGTCGGAGATGGCGGATCTGCCACGGCTGGGGCGGATGTGCTGGCCAGGTGGGCATACGGCCAGCCTGTTGTACTGGCAGAGTGAGCCGTGGGTGCGCTTGCGGGATATGCCCGCGGTGATGGCGGCGGAAGCGCCTAGGGTGTCGCCAGTGAAGCGCAAGCTGAGTTGGCGGGAGTGTGCGCAGCGGGCGTTGCGGCTGCATGGGCTGGGCGATTGAGTGGGTGCCCCCTCAGCAGTTTCGGCCACACAATGACGCAAATCTTTTCTCACGACCCTGCCAACTGGCAGTACACTCAATGCCATCTGTCTAGAGTGGAGCGCCGATCATGTCTGCTACTGCGGAAAACACAGACGCCAGGAAATCGCCGAAAAAGCCTGGCACAGCGAAAGCTAGCGATGCCGGATCCGTGATCACTACGCGCACTAAAGCCGCGGCCCATCGGTTGGACGAATCTCCCGCGAAAAGAAGCTACGGTACTGCCCGTGTGTCAGTGCCGACCTCTACCGGTATGCCGATTATCGATCTGCTGCTGCCCAACACCGACACCGACGACCGTATGGAGGTGTTCAAGGCCACACAGAGCGGATTTCCGCTCAGCTCCGTCATCCTGCTGGTCGAGTCCGTTGAAACCTTCAAGCGCCACAACGTGCTGGCGAAGATCGTCGGCCTGTCGGAACGTACCCTCGCCCGCCGGATGAAGAATAAAGATGAAGCCCTGAGCCCTGAACAAAGTGCCAGGGCGCTGTATTACGCCGAGGTACTGGAAAAAGCGCAGGAGGTGTTCGGAACCCGCGCGCTTGCCGAAGAGTGGATGACTCGGCCAGCCCTCGGGCTGGACGGCGAGTCGCCCATCGACCTGCTGTCCAATCCGGTCGGCTATGAGCTGGTCACCGACTTCTTGAATCGACTGGACTACGGGGTCTACTGATGGTGACGGACCCTCTGGCCCATGACCTGCATTTCTGGCGTCTCGATCATGCCAGGCATGCGCCTTCGTGGAACAGCGGCATTGGCGCAGAGGCGTGTGGCGGGCGCTGGAATCCCAAGGGGTTTCAGGTGGTCTATGCCAGCCTTGATGCTGCTACGGCGATTCTTGAAGTGGCGGTGCATAAAGGCTTCCAGACACTCGACTGCGTTGCGCATACGCTGACGGCGGCACGGGTGATGGACACTTCCAGGGTGTACAAAGTCGAGCGAAAGGATGTTCCCAACCTGAACTGGCTGAGGCCGGGAACGCCCAGCCGCAGCCAGCAAGCCTTTGGTGCCAGGCTGCTGGAACAGCACCCCTTCGTGCTGATTCCTTCCTGTGTGTCGCCCTATAGCTGGAATCTGTTGATGAACCCACAGCTGGCTCCAGGCCTCTACGAGGTTGTTCTGCAGGAGCCGTTCGCACTGGATGGACGGCTGAATCCCCCTCTGCAGTAAGCGAGGCAGGTGATTCGGTTGCAGTTGATCTGCAGCAGCCAAGTTTTTCGGCGCAACCACGATAGTGAGCCATCCTTAAAAAGCTCCGGCCAAGGAGCCCTATCGACGCTATCGGAAAGCCCTGCATGAACGAAAGGCCAGCCACCCCGCCCACTACTCTTACGCGCCCCACCACTACTCAAAGCAGCTGGCGACGCTGGTTGCCCGGGCTGCAGGTGCTGCGCTCGTACCAAATGGGCGATCTGCCGAAAGACCTGCTCGCAGGCCTGGTGCTGACCACCATGCTGGTACCGGTGGGTATCGCCTATGCCGAGGCCTCGGGCGTGCCAGGTATATACGGGCTGTACGCGAGCATCGTACCGCTGCTGGTCTACGCCTTGTTCGGGCCCAGCCGGATTCTGGTACTCGGGCCCGACTCGGCGCTGGCGGCAATCATTCTTGCCGTGGTGCTGCCCTTGTCTGGCGGCGACCCCATGCGCGCCATTGCCTTGGCCAGCGCCATGGCGCTGGTGTGCGGGCTGGTGTGTATTGGTGCCGGCTTGCTGCGTCTGGGCTTCATCACTGAGCTGCTATCCAAACCCATTCGCTACGGTTACATGAACGGTATCGCCTTCACGGTACTGATCAGCCAGACGCCAAAGTTGTTCGATATCTCGGTAGAGAGCAGCGGCCCCCTGCGTGAAGTGCTGAACCTCGCTCAGGCCCTGCTGGCAGGGCAAGCCAATTGGGCTGGATTCATCATCGGGGCCGGAACCCTGGCCCTGATCCTGGTGCTCGAGCGCTTCAAGCGCGTGCCAGGCATCCTCATTGGTGTGGTCGCAGCGACTCTGGTGGTGGGCAGTCTTGGCCTCGACGCCAGTCATGGGGTCAAGGTGCTGGGCCCTATGCCGCAAGGGCTTCCCGGTTTCGTGGTGCCCTGGCTGCGGGCCGAAGACCTGATCACGGTGCTGATTGGTGGCTTCGCTGCTGCGCTGGTGTCCTTCGCCGATACCAGCGTGCTGTCGCGCACCTATGCGGCCAAGACCCGTAGCCCTGTCGACCCGAACCAGGAAATGGTCGGTCTGGGGGTCGCCAATCTGGCGACGGGACTGTTCCAGGGCTTTCCGGTCAGTAGCAGCTCTTCTCGCACACCCGTCGCCGAGGCGGCCGGCTCGCGCACGCAGCTCACCGGCGTGTTCGCTGCATTAGGGGTAGCGTCGTTGCTGCTGTTCGCGCCCAAGCTGTTACAGCACCTGCCCAACAGCGCGCTTGCCGCCGTGGTGATCGCGGCCGCCATTGGCCTGTTCGAGATCAAGGACCTGAAGCGGATCTACCGTATCCAGCGTTGGGAGTGCTGGCTGTCAATAACCTGCTTTGTCGGGGTGGTTGTGCTCGGTGCGGTCCCTGGCATTGGTCTGGCGGTTGTCATCGCCGTGATCGAGTTTCTCTGGGATGGCTGGCGTCCGCATTACACGGTGCTCGGCCGTGTGGACGGGGTCCGTGGCTATCACGATATTTCCCGCTACCCCAGGGCGCGTCTGGTGCCTGGGCTGGTGCTGTTCCGCTGGGATGCACCGCTGTTCTTCGCCAATGCCGAGCTTTTCCAGAAGTGTGTGCTGGAGGCCATCGCCAGATCTACGACCGAGGTGCGCCGGGTTGTGGTGGCTGCAGAGCCGGTTACCAGTGTGGACGTGACGTCGGCGGACATGCTGGTGGAACTGGAACAGTCACTGCGCGCAGCTAACATCGAGCTGCGCTTTGCCGAAATGAAAGACCCGGTGAAGGACAAGCTTAAGCGCCTGGAAGTGCTGGACCACATTGGCCGTGATATTTTCCAGCCAACGGTTGGCGCTGCCGTGGATGCCTATCTGGAGGAACACGGCGTCGACTGGACACCTTAGCGGCGACCGAGAATGCAGGTTAGCGCCGCATCCGGTGCCAACCTATGCGAAAATACCCGCGCTTTTGTTCATATGTGTGGAGATGTACAGTTTTGGTAATGCACTACTCAATCAGCAGCGACGCAGTCGCTTGCGGTCGCAATGGCAATAACCTCAGCAGCACTTCTGAAGCCGACAAGGTCGATTGCAAGTCGTGCCAGCGCTCGCTGGACAAGGCTGATGCCGTCCCGGTCAAGAAGGCCACTCCATCGTTGGCAGAACTGCGCAAGCAGCGCCAGGCCAGTCAGGTGAAGGCAGCACCGTTCTGCTTCAAGGCCAACTGGCGTGTACGCCTAGCCGCCCTGCCCGATCGCTGCCGTTTGCCTCGCGGTGTAGCGCCACAGGCTTTCGTGTAAACCTGCGCGGGAGCTTGGGCTAGGCTCCCGCGTGATTCATCCCGGTTACAGCTCGCGCTTTATCGCGCCGCCAGCCAACGACCCAGCTCGCCCTCCATGCCACAACCGATCAACACCCATAACAGCACCCGGCATTTGCGTGGACAGAGAAACCCCGCCATTAGCGCCCCTTTGCGTTGCAAGTCCATCTCGCCACCGATAAACCCATATGAGCGCAGCGCTGTAGCGCCGGCGCCCGTACGAGAAGCCATGATGACCGGCATCCAGTGGCTGATTTGGCCTACGCAGCGCGCCCATTCCTGCGAGACGTGCCCGGCACCGAAGCCGGCGATGACCAGACCTTCGTAGCCCAATCCTGCCACTTCTTCCAATAGCAAGGTATCCGCCGCAAGGCCGGCTTCGAGCAATGCTACGCGATGATCCAGACGCTTCGGCACAGGCAGTGAGCAACGCGGCTTCGGCGCTTTCAAATAGCGCACCCGCCCTTCTACCAGCAAACCTTCCGGCCCGAAATGCGTAGAACTGAAGGCTGCCATTGCCAGGCTATCGGCTTTACGTACATGTTCAGCAGCATGAATCTGGTCGTTGATCACCACTAACGCGCCCCGTCCCTGGCTCTCATCTGCCAACGCAACCTGAACCGCAGCCAGTAGATTCGCCGGGCCGTCGGCGCCGGCCTGGTTGGGCGAACGCATGGCTCCGGTGAGAATCAACGGTGTCTGGTACGGCCAGAGCAGGTCGAGAAAGTAGGCCACCTCTTCAAGCGTGTCGGTTCCCTGGGTCAGCACGATACCCTGCACACCTTGCTCCGCCTGGGCCTTGGCCCACTGCAGGACATCAATCAATTGAATGAAGGTTAACGATGCACTAGGTAAAAGATGCAAGGTTTGGGCTGTTATACGGGCAAGGTCTTCTAACTGCGGCAGGCTTGCCAGCAGGGCTTCGCTACTCAAACTCGGCGTCACTCCCTCGCCAGGTGCATTGACCTGCATGCTAACGGTCCCACCCAAGGCGCCAATCGCAATCAGCGGGAGCTGCAAGACTTCGCTCATGGTGTGACTCCAGTGACCAGGCGGACAAAGGGGATGATGACCAAGGTACAGATGGCCATGGACAGGACATTGCCGATGTATCCATGCATATGGCTCGGCAGTCGCCGACTGATGGCATGGGCCAGCGGCGGCGCCATCAACGCGCCCAGGGTGGCGCTGAGGACAATGACCTGCCAGCTGCCGCCCAGCATGAGGGAGGCGGCAGGCACCACGGAGACGATTGGAATGTAGGTGGGATACCAGCCCAGACGCCGCCACTGATTGCGCCAGAACAGCACGCCGATGAAGGACGCCAACGCTTGCCCTGTAAGCATCTCCAACAGCAGATGCGAACCATAGGCCGGACCGCTCGGGGAAATCCAATAGGCTAACAGCGCGCCCAGAATCAAGCCCAGGCTGGCCAGTTCATTGCCAAAGAATGGTGCCTCACTGAAGTCTGCCAACACCCGCCGTAACGTCCAGACCACACCGTAGTCAGTCTCGGCTTTCGCTGCTGGTACAACCTGCGGTGCTTTGACCGCAGGTGTAGAACGGATCAGCTGCGGAAAGTGTCGACACAGGATGAACGCCAGCACACTGGCGATTGCCATGCCGCCAACATTGCCGATCACTACCGGCAACGTCAGTGGATAACAGAGGTAGTTGACCAGTAGCAGGCTGGCCGGGGTCACCAGCAGTGCCCCCAGCAGCGCGCCGTTGATGGCGACCTTCCAGCCTGCGCCAAACAACAGCACCATCGCCGCCGGTAACGAGACAAAGGCAACGAAGGTTGGCTGCCAGGTTCCGCTGCTCAGCGTCCAGCCCCACAGCGCATGGCTGAACAGCAAGCCCAACAACGAGCTAATCACCAGCCACGGCCACAACCCCGTGCCGTAGCAAATGGGAAAGCCCTGCCAACGCATACCATTGCGGTTGGCCCAATGGGCCAACGTTGCACCTGCCAGTAACCCCAGCGCGGGTAACTCATGCTTGTAAAAAGCCACTTCACTGATATCACCGACAATCCAGCGCAGCCGCGCCAACGGCTCCTGTAGATTAGCGACCATGTGCGCATAATCCGGCCAGAGACCGAGCCAGGCCTCGGCGCGACCACTGAGCAATTCGATGCCCACACTGGTAGTCACCGAGATCGCCACGCACATCAGTAACAAGGGGATGAAACTGTTACGAGGGTGTTCGAGTGAGTTGTCCATGCGAGCCTCCTTCAGCGCGGTAACGCTGGATGCAGGTCATAGCCAAGCATCGAGCCGTACAGGTCCGTGCGCCGGTCACGCGGCAAGTCATTGAGGTTGTTCCAGATCGGTGCGCTGCGCGCGCTGGTGAGGTCAAGATCGGCGTAAAGAATGCATTCGTTCTCGGCGCCTGCCACTTCACCAATGGGCCAGCCATTGGTTCCGGCGATCAGCGAACAACCTAGGAAGCGCCCGCCACGCTCACTGCCGATACGATTGGCGGCGGCGATATGGACGTTGTTGACGTGAGCAGCCGTCATGGTCAGGTAGGACGCCATGCACCGGCCGCTGGTATCGAACAGCGGTGGTGGGGTCCACACCCAGTTGTTCAGGCTGCAGATGATATCCGCGCCTTGCTGGGCCAACAAACGCGGCACCTCGGGGAACCAGATATCCCAACAGATCAACAGCCCGATGCGCCCTATTGGGGTTTCGAATACCGGAAAGCCCAGGTCGCCAGGGGTGAACCAGAGCTTTTCCTGGTTCCACAGGTGAGCTTTGCGGTAGTGGCCAAGCAAGCCCTCGGGGCCGAACAACACGGCACTGTCGTACAGTTTCAAACCGTCGCGCTCGGCAAAGCCGGCAACCAGGTAGACCTGATGTTCACGCGCGAATGTCGCCCAGGTGTTAACGCTTGGACCACCTTCCAGGGTTTCGGCATGAGCATAGGCTTCGGCACGGCTACTGAAGGTGTAGCCGGTGTTGGCCAGCTCTGGCAGGACTATCAGGTTGGCCCCTTCGCGGACCGCTTTTTCGGCGAGTTGCAGGCCTCGGCATAAATTGTTGTCGCAATGTTCAACACCTACTTGCGGGTCGAACTGGATAACGGCGACGCGGACGGGGCTCACAGGGGCAGTGTTTGCAGACATGGATGGCGGCCTTCTTATCGTTATTGGAGGGACGCCAGTTAAACGGACACCCTGTTAGATAAGACAGTCAGGCAACTCTGTAGCAAACGCGGGAAAGCTCCTAAGCGGCGGAAAGGGCAATCATACGATTTGCCCTTTCCGCCGCAATTTCAGGCCTTCACTTGGTAATGCGGATAGTCATCCATGGAGAAGCCTCCATTGAAGACTGCATCCGTTTTCTGACAGATATTAATCACTGCATCCACAGCCGTTCTGAAACTCGGTTCCGTCCAGCCAGCGTCGACCGAAAACGACTCACCAGCCAGGTAAAGACCGGAGCGCTCACTAAAGTCGCGGTTGTATTTCATCAGGCTGACAGCATCGTAGTAAGTACCTGCACGGTAGAGCTTGGCGCAGCCCAGTGCATTTTTGTCGGTGATCCAGCGCTGAACACGGGCGTTATAGGTGTCTATGTAGGGGGAAATAGGCTGTTGGATATTGCTGCAGCGCAGCAGGATCCGATCCAGTTCTTTGACGCATTTTTTGACCAGTTGCTCGTCGTCGAAAGAAGCCAGTTTGGTTGCGTCGTCCTCCCAGGTATAACTGAGCAGAATGCAGTCATAGGCGTAGCTGTCGTTGTACCGGTAGGTATACACATCATGTACGAAACTGTCGGTAACAAGAATTTGCGGTATGCGCTGATGCTTACTCAAAAAGCTCTTTTTCAGAGGCGCATAGACCTTACAGCTGGTCTCCCAGTGAGCTGTCTTATAGGCATTGGTGATCTTGGCCGGCAGCATCGCCGGAGTGAAATGCTCCAGACGAACGTTGGTTTCGAGCAACCAGGACGGCAATGTAACGATCACAGAGTCGAAATCTTCACTCAAGGTGGTTGTTGAGTGGGGATTACTGGCATTCCACTGGTACTGAACACGGATCTTTCCATCAGGCAGTTTGCTCAAGCCAGTAACCGGACTATCGGTGAGCAACCCGTTCTGACGGTCGAGACAGTGACTGTAGAGTGACTTTCCAGTGCCATCGATACTCATGAAAAGCAGGCATTCATCCAACGCTGCCAAGCCAAGATAGGTAGGCGCAGCGAATTTCAAGCCTTTGCTGTCATAGACAGCCTCCGCCGCCTGGTAAGGTGCTTCGAGTGGATTCCCCTTATCGTCCACCCGACCATGAACCAGTTGTAAGTGGCTGCTGAAACCGAAGATGGCAGTACGCAATGGGTATAAGCAGCACACATCGTAAAATGCGCCCCAACTTCCATCGCCAATGCCAATGGCATAGAAAATTGCTGACTCCTCTGGGTTCATGCCAAGACCGCCAAAATCACCGGACCGGCTTTTATCCCAGTTGGTGATCGCTGGAAGACTGACCAGATCGCGAAACGACAACGCTTGATAGCGCTCTACGATTGCAGCCCATAAAGCCTCCCAATCTTCGGAACCATAGATTGCCGCAATCTGTTCAGTCATCCGTGCAGCGAAGTGGTGCCACTTGTCATAGACCTGCTGCAGTGCCGCCGTCGGGGGTGGAGTAATGCCATCAGGGTTGGTCCATACCAGCAATGTCGGCTCGCCGAGCCCCTGCAGCTCCCCTTCCTGTAAGTAGACCCCGGTTGAGGTCACCCTGGGAGTCCCTGGGTTAGGGAAGTCAGAAATATGCAGGTCGAAAAGCCCGGCGTAATAAGCCATCAACGAACGACCGTCCTTGGGCGCTTCACCTGTTCGGTTGAAGAACGGCATACGCATAGCCCCCATTTCAAAAGGCGTCGAAGGCGCAGCTAATGGTTGGGAATTGTCTACAACAGTCAGATGGCGCCCACCAATACGCTGAGACTGTTCAATCAAGGTGATTTGAGTGAAGCCACAGCGCAGCAACTCACGTGCAGCCGTCAGACCGGTGACACCAGCGCCGACAATGCAAATACGGTGATCAGTGACTCTGGCCTGGGCAATGCCGCCTGTTTGTTCAAGCAGCTTGCGGTAGTCAAAACACAGATCGGGTGGATTGGGGAAACGGGCGGTCCATTTTCCTAACGGGGTTGCCAGGTTGGCCGCTACATTGGCGGGATGATTGTAAGTAGAGCCGATGGTCATGGGTCGAGATCTCCAGGAGATGTTGGAGAGTCGAGCTTGGCGACAAGCAGATGCCTGGAGGCATTACATAGTTAGTGGGAGTGGGTAGGCCGGAAAAGACAAAACCCCTACCTGCAGATGCAGATAGGGGTTTCGGAATTTAATCTTGACGATGACCTACTCTCA
>NZ_JBNPJT010000022.1:0-74032 GCF_050312595.1 Pseudomonas sp. UM16
TGTATGCGGATACTGCTGATCAGGCTGAACGCCATGCTACGCGACGGTACCGAATGGCGGTGACGAATAGCATGGTGAAGACAGTTGCTCCCACAACAAAAGACAGTTCACACCGACAACTGCTGCAAATTTTGTTACCACCGGACTGTTACCGATTCGGCAACGCTGCCTCTTGGTGATTAGACTTTTTTTATTACAAATTCAGCTATATCCTCCCCGCCGCAAGCTGAACCGCTTCAGTTGACGCCCCTGCAGCCTTATCGCCGATGATCCTCAGGAACCGGCGTACTTGCCGTTTTTTCAACAATCAAAAGATAGCGCTATCTCATGCCTCAGATTCATCGTTCACGCCTTTCCCCTGCCACCCGAACATTGCTTTCGGGTCTGGCCATCGCCAGCCTGGCACCGACTGCCCAGGCGGCTGCGATGTTCGCCAGCGACTCGCCATGGATGCTTGGCGATTGGCGCGGCACCCGCACGGAGCTGGCTGAGCGCGGCTACGACTTTACCCTCGGCTACACCGGTGAGATGGGCGCCAACCTGCACGGCGGCTATGACGACGACACAACTGCACGCTACAGCGACCAGTTCACCCTCGGCACTCACCTCGACCTGCAGAAGATACTCGGCTGGCACGATGCCGAGTTCCAACTGACCGTCACCGAGCGCAATGGCAACAACATCAGCAATGACCGCATCAACGACCCGCGGGTCGGGGGTTTCACCTCGGCCCAGGAAGTCTGGGGCCGTGGCCAGACCTGGCGACTGACGCAGATGTGGATCAAGCAGAAATACTTCGACGGCGCCCTGGATGTGAAATTCGGCCGTTTCGGTCAGGGCGAGGATTTCAACAGCTTCCCCTGCGACTTCCAGAACCTGGCGTTCTGCGGCTCCCAGGTCGGCAACTGGGCAGGCGACATCTGGTACAACTGGCCCGTCAGCCAGTGGGCGCTGCGGGTCAAGTACAACCTGACCCCCGAGCTCTATACGCAAATCGGCGCCTATGAACAGAACCCCTCTAACCTGGATCGAGACAACGGCTTCAAGCTCAGCGGCAGCGGCACCCAAGGTGCGGTGATCCCCGTCGAACTGGTGTGGAGCCCGGCCGTCAACGGCCTGAAAGGGGAATATCGCGCCGGTTACTACTACAGTAATGCCAAGGCAACTGATGTCTACAAGGACAGCAACGACCAACCGGCGGCACTGAGCGGCCAGGCTTATCGCAGCAGTTCGAGCAAGCACGGCTTCTGGCTCGGGGCCCAGCAACAGGTGATGTCGCAAGCCTCCGACCATTCCCGTGGCCTGAGCGTATTTGCCAACGCCACGTTGCACGACAAGAAGACCAACGCTATCGACAACTATGTTCAGGCAGGTGTGGTGTACAAGGGGCCCTTCGATGCCCGCGCCAAGGACGACATCGGTTTCGCCCTGGCCCGCGTGCACGTCAACCCTGCCTACCGCAAGAACGCCAAAGCGCTTAATCAAGCCAACGGCGTCAGCGACTACAACGACCCCCTGTTCCGTCCGATCCAGGACACCGAATACAGCGCCGAGCTGTATTACGGCATTCACCTGGCTGACTGGCTGACCGTGCGCCCGAACCTGCAGTACATCCGCCATCCCGGTGGCGTGAGCCAGGTCGACGACGCGCTGATCGGCGGGATCAAGATTCAAAGCAGTTTTTAATCGCCCTTTTCACCTAACGGAGAACACACGATGAGCACAGAAGGTGCCTTGAGTAGAACCCGCTGGCTGCCGCGCCTGATTGGTGTGCTGTTGCTGCTGATGGGCCTGGCCCTGCTGGCGGGCGGCATTAAATTGAGCCAGCTTGGCGGCTCGCTGTATTACCTGATCGCCGGTATCGGCTTCGCCTTGTCGGGCATCCTCCTGTTGGCCCTGCGCCGGCACGCCCTGGGCCTGTATGGCCTGGTGCTGCTGGGCAGCACCCTCTGGGCCCTGTGGGAAGTAGGCCTGGATTGGTGGCAGCTGGTGCCGCGCCTGGCCCTGTGGTTCGCCCTCGGCGTGGTGCTGCTGTTGCCCTGGGCGCGTCGCCCGCTGCTTGGCAATCCGTCGAACATCAACCCGGCCCTGCTGAGCCTGGCCGTAGTCCTTTCGGGCGCCACCGCGGTGGCCAGCCAGTTCACCCACCCCGGTGAAATCAAGGGCAAGTTGGGTCGCGACAGCAGCGGTCTGAGCAGCACCGCGCCGCAGATGCCTGATGGCGAGTGGCAGGCTTACGGCCGCACCGAGTTCGGTGATCGCTACTCACCGCTACGCCAGATCACCCCGGACAACGTGCACAAGCTGCAGGAAGCCTGGCGCATCCGCACCGGTGACTTGCCGACCGACAATGACCCGGTCGAACTGACCAACCAGAACACTCCGCTCAAGGTCAACGGCAAGCTCTACGCCTGCACGGCCCACAGCAAGGTGCTGGCCCTGGACCCGGACACCGGAGCCGAAATCTGGCGCTTCGATCCGCAGATCAAGAGCCCGGTCGGCTTCAAGGGTTTCGCCCACATGACCTGCCGTGGTGTGTCGTACTACGACGAGAACAACTACGTCAGTGTTGACGGCAGCCCCGCGCCGAAAATCTCTGATGCTGGCCAGGTCGTTGCACGCAGCTGCCCACGTCGCCTCTACCTGCCCACCGCCGACGCACGCCTGATTGCCCTGAACGCCGACACCGGTAAAGTCTGTGAAGGCTTTGGTAACCAGGGTGTAATCGACCTGACCACTGGCATCGGCCCGTTCACTGCTGGCGGTTACTACTCCACCTCGCCAGCGGCGATCACCCGTGAACTGGTGATCATCGGTGGCCATGTCACCGATAACGAGTCGACCAACGAGCCGTCCGGGGTGATTCGTGCCTACGACGTTCACGATGGCCGTCTGGTGTGGAACTGGGACAGCAACAATCCGGATGACACCGCACCACTGGCAGCGGGCAAGACCTACAGCCGCAACTCGGCAAACATGTGGTCGCTGGCCAGTGTCGACGAAAAGCTGGGTATGGTCTTCCTGCCCTTGGGCAACCAGACCCCTGACCAGTGGGGCGCTGACCGCACGCCTGGCGCCGAGAAGTTCAGCGCCGGCATCGTCGCCCTCGACCTGGCCAACGGCAAGGTGCGCTGGAACTACCAGTTCACCCACCACGACCTGTGGGACATGGACGTCGGCAGCCAGCCGACGCTGCTCGACCTGAAAACCGCCGATGGCGTCAAACCGGCACTGATCGCCCCGACCAAGCAAGGCAGCCTGTATGTGCTGGACCGTCGTGACGGCACCCCGATCGTGCCGATTCGTGAGATCCCGGCCCCGCAAGGTGCTGTCGAAGGCGACCATACTGCACCGACCCAAGCGCGCTCGGACCTCAACCTGCTCGGCCCGGACTTGACCGAACAAGCCATGTGGGGCGCCAGCCCGTTCGACCAGATGCTCTGCCGCATCCAGTTCCGCGAACTGCGCTACGAAGGCCAGTACACCCCGCCGTCACTGCAGGGCAGCCTGGTCTATCCGGGTAACGTTGGCGTATTCAACTGGGGCAGCGTCTCGGTCGACCCGGTCCGGCAGATGCTCTTCACCTCGCCGAACTACATGGCCTTCGTCTCGAAAATGGTGCCTCGTGAGCAAGTCGCCGCCGGCAGCAAGCGCGAGAGCGAAACCAGCGGTGTGCAACCGAATACCGGCGCCCCGTACGCGGTGATCATGCACCCATTCATGTCGCCACTGGGCGTACCTTGCCAAGCGCCGGCCTGGGGTTATGTGGCGGGTATCGATCTGACCACCAACCAAGTGGTGTGGAAGCACAAGAACGGCACCAGCCGTGACAGCTCGCCGATCCCGATCGGCTTGCCGATCGGTGTGCCAAGCATGGGCGGCTCGATCGTCACCGCCAGTGGCCTGGGCTTCCTCAGTGGCACCCTGGACCAGTACTTGCGTGCCTACGACAGCAATACCGGCAAGGAGCTGTGGAAATCACGCCTGCCGGCAGGTGGCCAGGCCACACCGATGACCTACACCGGCAAGGACGGCAAGCAGTACGTCCTGGTGACCGCTGGCGGCCACGGCTCGCTGGGGACCAAAATGGGCGATTACGTAATTGCTTACAAATTGGCGGAGTAGGCGATAGCTGCAAGTTACAAGCTTCAAGCTGCAAGCACTGCAATCGCTAGTTGCGGCTTGAAGCTTGAAGCTTGAAGCTCAAGTCCCCATCTAAGCACCATAGTCATTACGCAGGTGCCCCATGAGCGATCAGCAGGATCTACCCGAACATCCCGAGGAACACGCCGAAGTCGAGCACCCTGAGGCCTCCAAGCACACCGGCCATAACCTCGCCCTGCCCAACCAGCAACTGCCGGAACGGGTCTATGTCATCCCGATCCACAACCGCCCGTTCTTTCCCGCGCAAGTGCTGCCGGTGATCGTCAATGAAGAACCCTGGGCCGAAACCCTAGACCTGGTGTCCAAGACGCCTCACCATTCCCTGGCCCTGTTCTTCATGGACACCCCACCAGAAGATCATCGCCATTTCGACACCTCGGCCCTGCCGCTGTACGGCACCCTGGTCAAGGTGCACCACGCCAGCCGCGAAAACGGCAAATTGCAGTTCGTCGCCCAGGGCCTGACCCGGGTTCGCATCCGTACCTGGCTCAAACACCATCGCCCACCCTACCTGGTGGAAGTCGAATACCCGCATCAGCCAAGCGAGCCGACCGATGAGGTCAAGGCCTACGGCATGGCCTTGATCAATGCCATCAAAGAGCTGTTGCCGCTTAACCCGCTGTACAGCGAGGAGCTGAAGAATTACCTCAACCGCTTCAGCCCCAATGACCCCTCACCGTTGACCGACTTCGCCGCCGCGCTGACCTCGGCCACCGGTAACCAGTTGCAAGAAGTGCTCGACTGCGTGCCCATGCTCAAGCGCATGGAGAAGGTCTTGCCGATGCTGCGCAAAGAGGTCGAGGTCGCTCACCTGCAGAACGAGATCTCTGCCGAAGTTAACCGCCAGATCGGCGAACATCAGCGCGAATTCTTCCTTAAAGAGCAGCTCAAAGTCATCCAGCAGGAGCTGGGGCTGACCAAGGACGACCGTAGCGCCGATCTCGAACAGTTCGAGCAACGCCTGCAGGGCAAAACCCTACCGCCGGCGGCGCAGAAGCGTATCGACGAAGAAATGAACAAGCTGTCGATACTCGAGACCGGTTCTCCGGAATACGCAGTGACGCGAAACTATCTGGACTGGGCCACCGCCCTGCCCTGGGGCGTGTACGGCAAAGACAAGCTCGACCTCAGACACGCACGCAAAGTGCTCGATCAGCACCACGCCGGGCTCGACGATATCAAGGACAGGATTCTCGAATTTCTTGCCATCGGCGCTTACAAGGGTGAAATCAGCGGTTCTATCGTCCTGTTGGTTGGCCCGCCCGGCGTCGGTAAAACCAGCATCGGTAAATCCATTGCCGAGTCACTGGGTCGACCGTTCTATCGCTTCAGCGTCGGCGGTATGCGTGATGAAGCCGAGATCAAGGGCCACCGTCGCACCTACATCGGCGCCCAACCGGGCAAGTTGGTGCAAGCGCTCAAGGATGTCGAGGTGATGAATCCAGTCATCATGCTCGACGAGATCGACAAGATGGGCCAGAGCTACCAGGGCGACCCGGCTTCGGCACTGCTGGAAACCCTCGACCCCGAGCAGAATGTCGACTTCCTTGACCACTACCTGGACCTGCGCCTGGACTTGTCCAAGGTGCTGTTCGTCTGTACCGCCAACACCTTGGACTCGATTCCCGGGCCGCTGCTCGACCGTATGGAAGTCATCCGCCTGTCGGGCTACATCACCGAAGAAAAACTGGCCATCGCCAAACGTCACCTGTGGCCCAAGCAACTGGCCAAGGCCGGTGTGGCAAAAACCAGCCTGAGCATTACCGACTCTGCCCTGCGCACGGTCATCGAGGGTTATGCCCGTGAAGCCGGTGTACGTCAGCTGGAAAAGCAGCTGGGCAAGCTGATACGCAAAGCCGTAGTGCAACTGTTGGAAGATCCCGAGAAAAAAATCAAGATCGCACCCAAAGACCTTGAAGCCTCGTTGGGTATGCCAGTGTTTCGCAGCGAGCAGGTACTGGCCGGCAAGGGTGTGATCACGGGCCTTGCCTGGACCAGCATGGGCGGCGCCACGCTGCCGATCGAGGCAACGCGCATTCATACCCTCAATCGCGGCTTCAAGCTCACCGGCCAACTGGGTGAGGTGATGAAAGAGTCTGCCGAAATCGCCTACAGCTATGTCAGCGCCAACCTCAAGCAGTACGGCGGTGATCCAAGCTTTTTCAACGAGGCATTCATTCACCTGCACGTGCCCGAAGGCGCCACCCCCAAGGACGGCCCGAGTGCCGGGGTCACCATGGCCAGCGCGCTGCTGTCCCTGGCCCGTGATCAGGTTCCGAAAAAAGGTGTGGCCATGACCGGCGAACTGACCTTGACCGGGCAAGTCCTGCCGATTGGTGGTGTGCGTGAGAAGGTGATTGCAGCACGGCGCCAGAAAATCTTCGAGCTAATCCTGCCGGAAGCCAACCGCGGAGACTTCGAAGAACTGCCCGACTACCTCAAGGAAGGGTTGAGCGTGCACTTCGCCAAGCGTTTCAGTGATGTCGCCAAGGTGCTGTTCTGATCCGTTGACGCGCATCGCGGGGCAGCCCACTCATACCGGTGCGGTGGAAGCGGGCTTGCCCCGCTATCAGCTTCGGTTATGCTGCGCCTTCGACTTTCATCCGGAGCCAACATGACTGCCGCCCGCCTGCTTGTCCCTTTGAGCCTGGCCTTGCTCACCGCTTGCGCCCAGCAGCCACGCCACACCGTTGAGCTGGAAAAACAAGGCCAATGCCCGCTGCAACTGCAAACCGGCCAGAACCTCACCCTGACCCTGCCCAGCAACCCCAGCACCGGCTACCGCTGGCTGCTGCAGAACCCTGCTGCCGGCGTCCTGCGCAGCCTGGGCCCCGAAGTCTACAGTCATCCAGAAGACGCCGGCGTGGTTGGCAGCGCCGGACAATCGGTGTGGCGCTTCCAGGCCCAGGCCGCTGGTGAGGGGCATTTGCTGCTGGTCTACCAACAACCTTGGGCTCCAGAAGTGCGTCCGGTGCAAACCTTCGACTGCGCCATTAACGTGAAGTGACGGCACTGGTCAGGCAGGCCATGCATCTGCCGGCGACTTTGGCTAAAATGCCCGCCTTTTACGCCTAACGCCTGGATTGCCGCCGTGAGCAAAGAACCCGACCGCCTATTCGCCCAGCCGCTTGGCCAGGTGCCCGACTTCGCCTTCAACGAAGACGTGGTGCGGGTGTTCCCGGACATGATCAAGCGCTCGGTGCCTGGTTACCCGGCCATTGTCGAGAACCTTGGCGTACTGGCGGCTCAGTTCGCGCAACCGAACACTGCGCTGTATGACCTGGGCAGTTCACTCGGCGCTGTGACCCAATCCCTGCGCCGCCATGTGCGCAGCGACGGTTGCCGGGTCATCGCCGTCGATAACTCCACCGCCATGGTTGAGCGCTGCCGGCAATACCTCACCGCCCAGGACTCGATGTTCCAGGAATTGCTGCCGGTGGAAGTGATTGAGGGCGACATCCTCGCACTTGAATTCCAGCCGGCCTCGGTAGTGGCCTTGAACTTCACCTTGCAGTTCATCGCCCCCGCGCAGCGCCTGGAACTGCTCACCCGCATCCGCACCGCGCTGTTACCCGGTGGCGCCCTGATCCTCTCGGAAAAGCTGCGCTTCAATGATGCGCAAGAACACGCCCTGCTCACCGACCTGCATGTCGCCTTCAAACGCGCCAATGGTTATAGCGAACTGGAAATTGCCCAGAAGCGCAGCGCCATTGAAAACGTGATGAAACCCGACAGCCTTGAAGAACACCGCGAACGCCTACTGGCGGCCGGTTTCTCCAAGGTCGTGCCCTGGTTCCAATGCCTTAACTTTGCCTCGTTGATTGCCCTGCCATGATTGATCTGTCCCCTCTGGTCCGCCGTCTGGCGGGTACTCCCCTGGCGCAATGGTCACAAGGCCTGCAAGCGCAACTCGATGCCAAAATGGAGAAAGGTCATGGCGACCTTGAGCGCTGGCAAAACGCGCTTGAGGCCCTTCCAGCCTTGGTGCCGAGCCAGGTCGACCTGGTCAATGGCCTGAACCTGGATTGCGACTGCGACCCGGACACTCGCGAGCACATGCGCCAAGCGCTGATGGGCTTGTCGCCGTGGCGCAAGGGCCCGTTCGACCTGTTCGGCGTGCACGTCGATACCGAGTGGCGCTCCGACTGGAAATGGTCACGGGTCGCCCCGCACCTTGACCTCAAGGGCAAGCGTATCCTCGATGTCGGCTGCGGCAACGGCTACTACCAGTGGCGCATGCTCGGTGCCGGTGCCGACAGCGTCATCGGTGTCGACCCCAATTGGCTGTTTTTCTGCCAGTTCCAGGCCGTTCAGCGCTACCTGCCAGAACTGCCTGCCTGGCACCTGCCCTTCGCCCTGGAAGACCTGCCAGCCAACCTCGAAGGCTTCGACACCGTGTTTTCCATGGGGGTGTTCTATCACCGCCGTTCGCCCATCGAGCACCTACTGGCGCTCAAGGACTGCCTGGTCAAGGGCGGCGAACTGGTACTGGAAACCCTGGTCATCGAGGGCGACGAAAATCAAGTGCTGGTGCCCGAAGACCGTTACGCGCAGATGCGCAATGTCTGGTTCCTGCCGTCGGTGCCGGCCCTGGAGCGCTGGCTGCGCCGCGCAGGCTTGAGCGATGTACGCTGCGTCGATGTCAGCGTCACCAGCATCGAGGAGCAACGCAGCACCGAGTGGATGCGTTACCAGTCGCTCGGCGACTTCCTCGACCCCGCCGACCACAGCCGTACCATTGAAGGCCTGCCGGCGCCGCGTCGCGCGGTACTGGTGGCGCGCAAATAAAAAAAGGCGCCCGGGTGGGCGCCGAATATTCACCTTTTCCAAAGGAGCGGGGGAGCTTCTAAGGTGAATGGAACTACTCTTTAGCGACTTTCTGCTGAGCATCGCTGCGCTTGCGCGCGTCGGTGGCAACAACCGCCTGATCCTTGTTGCCGTGGATCTGCTCCTGGCTCAGGCGGAACTTCTCCCAGAATTGTTGCGAACGTTCCGCACCACCTTCAGCCAGCGCGGCACCACTGCCCAGGGCCAGAACGCCCATCAGCGCATACTTGATCAGGCTCATGTTGCTCACCTCGTGATTGAATTTGAGTACGGTTCAATCTTACGAAAGGCAAGCTAACGGCAAGGTGAGGCGGACATTACAGTGTTGCAATAAAGGCCCTACAACAGGGTCAGCGGGTACTCGACGATCAGACGCACTTCGTCCAGGTCCGACTCGAATGCCGTGGCGCGAGTGGTGGCCTGCCGCATACGCAGTGACAGGTCTTTGAACGTGCCCGACTGCACCACGTACTTCGCTTCAATATCGCGCTCCCAGCGCTTCTGATCCGTCAGTGGATTACCGTCGCTGTCTCGACGCATGTACACGCTGTTGGCATCGCTATAGTCGATGTCACTGCCACGGCCGTAGCGGGTCATGAAGGTCAAACCGGGTATGCCGTAACTGGCCATGTCCAGGTCGTAACGCAACATCCACGAACGCTCCTTGGGCGAATTGAAGTCGCTGTACTGGATCGAGTTGTCGAGGTAGATCGAGTCGGACTGACGCAGGTAGTCGAAATCGTTTTCGCCTTCGTTGCGTTGATGCGTCAACGCCAGGGTGTGAGCGCCATAACTTACCCCTACCTTGGCACTCCAGATGTCATTGTCGAAGCGGCCCAACAGTTGCTGCCCCTGATCCTTGGCCTTGTAGTAATTGAAACCGGTAAAGACATTGAGCTGGTCGGAGATCGGGTACTGGTAGCTGAGCCCCGTGTAGTACTGGTCCCAGGCATCCTTCAGACGGCTGCTGTAGAGACTGAGACTGAGGTTGTCAGTGGCCTGGTAGTCCCCACCGAAGTAAGCCAGCCACGGCGAATCGACGGGCCCGGCGTAGAACGTCTCAAAGCCGTCACGGTTGTTGCTCGAGAGCGGTTGGCTCATGGCATGCAGGCGTCCGCCCTGCACGGTCAGACCTTCCAGCGTGGTGTTTTCCAAGGTCCAACCGGTGAAGCTTTCCGGCAACAAGCGCGAGTCACCGTAGTGCACCACCGGCGTAGCGGGAAACACGTCGCCCACTTTGATTTCAGTGTCGAACAAACGGGCTTTGAGCGCGCCGCCCAACTTGCTGAAGTTGCTTGCCGTGTCGCCGTCGCTGTCGACCGGCAACATGTCGAACGAACTGCGGCCACCACTACGGCCATCGCCGCTGTCGAGCTTGAGCGCCAACATGGCATGGGCATCGACCCCAAAACCGATGGTGCCCTGAGTGTAACCCGACTCGAAACGGGCAATGAACGCCTGGGCCCAGGCCTCGGCATAACCGGCCTTGCCAGTAGGTGATTCGCCACCCTTGCGGTAGTCACGATTGAAATAGAAATTGCGGCTGAGCAGCGTAAGACTGCTGTCTTCAATAAAGCCTTGAGGCTGTGTGGCTGCATTGCTGACTGCACAACTGGCCAGGGCCAGAATGCCGATTACACAGGCTGTGGTTTTATTCCCCATCTTCAACTCCTGATTATTATTGGCAGTACTACGCACGACGGCCGCTGGTGCGGCCACCGTGAATATCCTGACAAGGGCTGAATAACTCGAAGATGAGTGCGAGATTACAGTTTTGTCACTTCAACCGGATCTTCCTCTTCGTCCTTGCGGTGAGCGCGGTAGTACAACGCCGGCAGCACCAGCAGGGTCAACGCCGTGGAAGACAGAATCCCGCCGATCACCACCGTCGCCAGTGGTCGCTGAACCTCAGCACCCGTTCCAGTTGCCAGGGCCATGGGGATAAAGCCCAACGAGGCGACCAACGCGGTCATCAGCACCGGTCGCAGCCGGGTCAGCGCGCCCTCATCAATGGCTTGACGCAACGTCCGCCCCTGCTCCCGCAAGCCGCGGATAAAGGCAATCATCACCAGACCGTTGAGCACCGCCACGCCAGACAAGGCAATAAAGCCCACACCCGCCGAAATCGACAAGGGAATGTCCCGCAACCACAGCGCCACCACCCCACCGGTCAGGGCAAAGGGAATACCGGTGAACACCAGCAAGCCGTCCTTGAGGTTGTTGAACATCATGAACAACAAACCAAACACCAGCAGCAGCGCCACGGGCACCACCACCTGCAAGCGCTGCGCTGCCGATTGCAGTTGCTCGAACTGACCGCCCCAGCGAATCCAATAGCCAGCCGGAATGCTGACCTGGCTGTCGAGACGCTCACCCGCCTCCTCGACAAACGAGCCAATATCACGGCCCCGCACGTTGGCGCTGACCACCACCAGGCGCTTGCCATCCTCGCGGCTGATCTGATTGGGGCCCTGGACCAACTGCAGGCTGGCGACATCGGCGAGGGTGATAAAGCCAATTTGACCGTTGCCGGCAGTGCCCGCCGGCACCGGAATCAACAACTGCGATAGACCGTCGATATCGGTACGTAAGTTGTCGGACAGGCGCACCACCATGTCGAAGCGGCGGTCCCCCTGGTACAGGGTTCCTGCCTGTCGGCCGCCCACGGCCACGGCGATCGTGTCTTGCACGTCACCGACATTGAGGCCATAACGTGCCGCTTTGTCGCGATCGACTTCAATGGTCAACACCGGCAATCCTGAGGTCTGCTCAACCTTGACCTCCGATGCCCCTGGCACCGCCTGCAGGGTTGCCGCAATCTGCGCCGCCGTGCGATTGAGCTGGTCCATGTCGTCGCCGAAAACCTTCACCGCGACGTCGCTGCGCACTCCGGAAATCAACTCGTTGAAACGCAGCTGGATAGGTTGCGACAACTCGTAGTTGCTGCCCGGCACCCGCGCACTGGCGCGCTGAATATCAGCGATCAGTTGCTCACGCGACTTGCTCGGGTCAGGCCACTGCTCCTGCGGCTTGAGCATCACATAGCTGTCGGAGATGTTCGGCGGCATCGGATCCGAGGCAATCTCGGCGGTGCCGGTACGGGCAAATACCCGTTCAATCTCCGGCACCTGACTCAACACGCTTTGTTCCAGGCGCTGCTGCAACGCCACCGATTGGCTCAAACTGGTGCCTGGCACTCGCAACGCCTGCAAGGCGAAATCACCTTCGCTCAAGCTCGGCACGAACTCGCTGCCCATGCGGCTGGCCAACAGGCCCGACAACAGCACCATCACCCCGGCCAGGGTGAAGGCCAAGGTGCGATGGCCCATGACCCACTGCAACAGCGGCGCATAACCGCGCTTGGCACTGCGCATCAGCAGGTTTTCGTCTTCCTTGACCTTGCCGGTGACAAACAGGGCAATCGCCGCTGGCACAAAGGTCACTGAAAGCAGCATCGCCCCGAGCAAGGCAATCACCACGGTGAAGGCCATGGGGTGGAACATCTTGCCTTCTACTCCGCTCAGGGCAAAGATCGGCAGGTACACCACCATGATGATCAGTTGCCCGAAGATCAGTGGCCGACGGGCTTCGCGGGCGGCGTTGAAGACTTCATGGAAGCGCTCGGAACGGGTCAGCAGCCGGCCATGATGCTGTTGCGCGTGAGCCAGACGGCGAATGGCGTTCTCGACGATCACCACCGCACCATCGACGATGATGCCGAAGTCCAGCGCGCCGAGGCTCATCAGGTTGGCGCTGACCTTGTTGCTGAACATGCCGGTGAAGGTGAACAGCATCGACAGCGGAATGACCATCGCAGTGATCAGCGCCGCACGGATGTTGCCGAGGAACAGGAACAAAATGACGATCACCAGGATCGCGCCTTCGATCAGGTTCTTCTTCACCGTGGCGATGGCTTTGTCGACCAGGTTGGTGCGGTCATAAACCGTCACCGCGCTGACCCCGGCCGGTAACGAGCGGTTGATCTCAACCAGTTTCTGCGCCACAGCCTGGGACACCGTGCGACTGTTCTCGCCAATCAACATGAACACCGTACCGAGCACCACTTCGCGGCCGTTCTCGGTGGCTGCACCACTGCGCAGTTCACGGCCGATACCGACTTCTGCGACGTTACGCACACGAATCGGAGTACCGTCGATATTCGCCAGAACGATATTGGCGATATCTTCGATTCCGGCCAGTTGTCCTGGCGCACGGATCAACAGCTGCTCACCGCGACGCTCGATGTAACCGGCACCGACGTTGGCATTGTTACGCTCCAGGGCGGTCAGCAAATCACTCAAGGTCAACTTGTAGGACGCCAGGCGCTTGGGATCGGGGGCAATCTGGTATTCCTTGGCGAAGCCGCCAATGGTATTGATCTCCGCCACCCCACGGACGTTGCGCAGTTGCGGCTTGATGATCCAGTCCTGGATTTCCCGCAGGTCGGTGGGTGTATAGGGGCTGCCATCGGCCTTGCGCGCATCCTCGGCAGCTTCCACCGTCCACAGAAAAATCTCGCCAAGGCCGGTGGAGATCGGCCCCATCGCCGCCTCTACGCCGTCAGGCAATTGCCCACGGGCTTGCTGCAGACGCTCGTTGACCAATTGACGGGCGAAGAACAGGTCAGTGCCTTCCTCGAAGATCACCGTCACCTGCGACAACCCCGAACGCGATAGCGAGCGCGTCTGTTCCAGGCCGGGCAAGCCGGCCATGGCTGTCTCGATGGCGAAGGTGATGCGCTGTTCGGTTTCCAATGGCGAGAAGCCCGCCGCCTGGGTATTGATCTGGACCTGGACGTTGGTGATGTCGGGGACGGCATCAATCGGCAGTTTTTGATAGCTGGCCACCCCGAGTCCGGCCATTAGCAACACGGCCAGCAGCACCATTAGACGCTGCTCGATGGCAAATTGAATAAGGCGTTCGAACATAAGAGGTACTCGCGCAGATCAGTGGGCGTGTTCGGCGCTGGCTTTGCCCAGCTCCGACTTGAGGACGAAGCTGCCCAACGCCGCCACCTGCTGACCGGCTTGCAGGCCCTTGCGGATTTCGACATAGCCGTTGGCACTGCTACCCAGTTCCACAGGCTGGGCGATGAAACCTTCGGTGGTACGCACGAATACCGTGGGTTTTTCTTCGAGGGTCTGGATCGCCTGGTCCGGCACACTCAAGGCCTCGGCAAGCTTTTCCGTCGGCACCTGAACCGCCACAAACAACCCTGGGCGCCAGGCACCCTGCGGGTTGTCCAGCGTCACCCGGACGCTGGCAGTGCGGGTCTGCTCACCAAGCAAGCTGCCGACATGAGTGATCCGCCCTTCGACCTGCTCACCCAGTTCGCTGGCGACAATAATCACTGCCATGCCGCTGCGGACTTTGCCCAGGTCCCGCGGCGCCACGCCGAATGTTGCCCAGACCCGCGACAGGTCGGACAAGGTGAACGCTGCGCTGGTCTCATTGACCACCTCGCCCGGCACCAGATGCTTCTCGACGATCTGCCCGGCGAACGGGGCACGAAGTTCGTAGCGGTTGCCGCCTGCCAGCACCGTGGTGCCGCTCAGGGCGCTGATTTTCTGCCGGGCATTGGCCTGGGCAATTTCAGCCTCCTGCAACGCCTGACGCGCTTGCAGGTAGTCCTGCTCGGCGGAGATACCTTCCTGCCACAAGTCTTTTTCTCGTTGATAGGTACTGCGTGCCAGTTCCAGACGGCGCTGGCTTGCAGCCAGTTCACTGCGCTGTTCGGAAATCTGCGGGCTGGCGATCACCGCCAGCAAATCACCGGCCTTGACCTGCTGACCGAGTACCACGGCAACTGACTCGACCACGCCGGCGGCCCTGGGCACTATGTGCGCGGTACGGTCCTCATCGAAACGGATCTCCCCCGGCAGCGCCAGGGTCCGCTGCAATTGCCGTGGGCCAACAGTGGCCAACTCGATACCGGCGAGGTCGATCTGTTCCTGGCTGAGGGTGATCGCCCCCTCCTCCGCGTGACCAGCCTTGGCAGGCTCAGCATGCTCGCTTTCCCCCTCTTCTTCATGCTCACCTTCAGCGTGTTCATGAGCTGAGACGGGTGCCGCCGCGCCTTGCAGCGCAGCGCCCGGGCGCGCCAACAGCACGCCCAGCCCCAGGCCCAGCAACAAGGCCGCGATCAGCAGCGTTGTCGACTTCTTGTTCATGCAGACTCCTTAGCACTCACCGTCGGATGAGTGGCTTCGATCAAAAATGGGGGCTTAACGACTGGCCAGACTCAGATCACCGAAAATCCGCTCCAGGCGCGCTCGCGCCTCGCTCTGCTGGGCCTGCGCCTGGAGGTACTGCAGACGGGCCGCGACCAGGGTGCGCTGAGCATCGAGGACATCGAGAAAACTGAATTTGCCGCGCTCGAAGCCGCGGGTAGCGGCATCCACTGCTTGCTTCGCCGAAGACAGAATCGAGCGGTCGAAGGCTTGCACTTCCTGGGCGGCAGTGCCCCATTGCGCCAGGGCCTGAACCACTTCGCTACGCAGGCGCAGTTCAGCACCGTTGCGCTGATCACGGGCCTGATCGGCGCGCCGGGCCGCCGCCAGGACATTGCCCTGGTTACGGTCGAACAAAGGGATAGGCATCGACACGCCGACGACATTGATGCGTTCGCGATCGGTCTCGCTGTACTGGCTGCCGACACTAACCGTCAGATCTGGAATTCGCTGGGTCCGGGCAAGATCGAGTGCGGCTTCGCGCTGATCGATTTGCAGCCGCGCCATGCGCATGTCCGGCGTCTGCTCCAGGCGTTCGAGCAGCAGCGTACGGCTTGGCATCGTCAGCGTCTCGGCGTCTGCCTGCTCGACCCGGCTGAACTGCGCCATGGATGCGCCCGTGGTTGCTGCCAATTGCTGATAGGCGACTGTTAATGCCTGTTCGGCCCGGCCCTGCGCCAGACGCACCTCGGACACCTGCACTTGAGCCCGGGTTGCCTCTACCGGTGAGGCGCTGCCCGCCTTGACCCGTCCCTGCACTACCTGCAAACCGCGCTCACTCAAGCGCAATGATTCCTCGGCCAGTTGCAGCCCTTCCTGGGCTTGCACCGCTGCCTGAAAGGCACCGAACACCTCAGCGCGCAAAACGTTGCGCTGGCGCTCAAGCTCCAACGCTGCCAACTCTGCATCGCGCCCGGCCAGGCTCAATCGCGCACCGCGCTTGCCACCCAATTCGAACATCTGGCTGACACTGACGGTGGTGGTCTGCGAGCCTGAGCGGGTGTCTTCCATTTCCCAGCCCACTTCCGGGTTAGGCAATACACCCGCCTGAATCCGCTCGCCTTCAGCGATATCAATGCCCCAACGCGCCGCCGCCAGTTCAGGGTTGTTATCCCAGGCTGTACGCAGGGCACTGTCGAGGGTCAACACGCTACCTTGCGCTAGTGCCAACGACGGCAAGGCCAGCAATACCAACGTCAGCAGAATACGGCCACGGCCTGTGCCGGGCCTGTCCAGGGTGCAAAACATGAGGGACTCCTGCGCCTTTTTCGAAGCCCGCACTGTAGTAACCGGGGTTTATCCCCAAGATGACTTGAAAATTACAAATCTGTTATCCAGCCGCAGCCGTACACAGGATGAATTAGTATCCGCCGCTTGCTGCCTCTGCGGCGCTTGACCCTGCAGTTACTTCAGGGTTGAGAATCACCGCCTTTTCCATCATCGGGTCATTCCATGCGCTTACTGATTATCGAGGACGAGCTCCGTACCGCCGATTACCTGCAACAGGGCTTGAGCGAAAACGGCTACATCGTCGATTGCGCCCACAGCGGTGCCGACGGCCTGCACCTGGCTCGCCAGCAGGCTTACGACCTGATCATTCTCGACGTCAACCTGCCTGAGCTCGATGGCTGGACCGTACTCCAGCGCCTGCGCGCTGACTCCAGCACCCGGATCATGATGCTCACCGCCCATGGTCGCTTGTCAGACCGGGTCAAAGGCCTGGACCTGGGCGCCGACGACTACCTGCTCAAGCCTTTCGAGTTCCCCGAACTACTGGCACGCATCCGCAGCCTGTTGCGCCGCAACGATCAAGCCTTGCAACCAAACACCCTGAAAGTCGCCGACCTGGAGCTGGACCCTGGTCGTCACCGAGCGTATCGCGGTGGCCAGCGCATCGACCTGACCGCCAAGGAGTTCGCTCTGCTGCACCTGTTGATGCGCCAGAGCGGCGAAGTGCTGTCGCGGACTCAGATCATCTCGCTGGTCTGGGACATGAATTTCGACTGTGACACCAACGTCGTGGAAGTTTCGATTCGCCGCCTGCGAGCCAAGATTGATGACCCCTTCGACGACAAACTGATCCACACCCTGCGTGGCGTCGGTTACGTGCTCGAGGCCCGCGAATGAAATCGGCGCGACTGTCCCTGCGCCTGGGGCTGAGTGTCAGCTTGATGGGCGCAGCCCTGGTGCTGCTCCTGGCGTGCCTGGCAGTGCTGGCCCTGGACCATGAACTGGACAGCCGGGCGCGCAAAAGCCTGACGGCGAAGATGGGCCAGATCGAACATGGCCTGAACATCGACCTCAAGAGCGGTGACCTGCAAACCTCCGCGCACCCGCTACTGGATGTGGTGATGGGTCATGACAACCTGAGCCTGAGCGTAATCGCCCTGACTGGCCGCCATTCCGCCCTGCTGACCTTGGGACCGGGGCTCGAAGCCGAGGCCCTGATGCAGATCCCCGGCAGCACACAACTGTCCTTCCACCAATGGCGTGACAGCGCCGACAATCACCTGCTCACCGCCTCACGACTGATGCGTCTGCAGGACGGCACCGATGTACGCGTACTGCTCACGGTCAATCTTGCTGATGACCACAGCCTGTTGCAGGCTTACCTGCGCTCAACGTTGCTGGCCCTGCCATTGCTGGTGCTGCTGATCGGCTTCGGTGCCTGGAAACTGGTGCAACGTGGGCTGATGCCATTGCGCAGGTTCCGCCACATCGCCGAACAAGTGTCCGCCCAGCAACTGGCGTTGCGCCTGCCGGTGAATGATTTGCCGCTGGAACTGAGTGAACTGGCCATCACCATCAATGTCATGCTCGACCGTCTTGATGGCGGCGTGCAGCAACTCTCGCAGTTCTCCGACGACCTTGCCCACGAACTGCGCACGCCGATCGGCAACCTGATGGGCAAAGCCCAGGTCACCCTGGCCCGTGAGCGCCCGGTGGAGCAATACAAGGACGTGCTGGAGGCGAGCATCGAAGAACTGACCCGGCTCAACCGGATCATCAACGACATGCTGTTCCTCGCCCAGGTCAGTCAGCCGCAGACCCTGGTAGCCCTAAAGCCGGTGAACCTGGCCGATGAAGCCAAACGCGTCAGTGAACTGTTTGAATTCAGCAGCGAACAGAAAGGCATCACCCTGCGTTTACACGGTTGGGGCACCGTCATGGCTGATCGCCTGATGGTGCAGCGGGCGCTGTCGAACCTGTTGAGCAATGCCATCCGTCATAGTCCCGAGGCGTTGCCGATTGACATCGCCATCGAGCGCTGCGGTGATGAAGTACGGTTGTCGGTGGAGAATCACGGGTCGGGTATTGAGCCGGCGCATTTACCGTATCTGTTCGAGCGGTTTTATCGGGCGGGTTCAGGGCGCTGTCGACTGGAAGGGGGGACTGGCTTGGGGTTGGCGATCGTGAAGTCGATCATGGACGTGCATGGCGGGCGGGTTGAGGTGAAGAGCGAGTTGAATGGATTGACCCGCTTCAGCCTGGTTTTTGCTCAGACTGCATAAATGTAGGAGCAACTGTCTGTCACCTAGTTAACTGTGGGACAGACAGTTGCTCCTACAACTCAGTTCAGGTTGATTAGTGGCGACTCGCCGCCATGATCAACGCTTTCATCTCCGCCACCGCCGACTTGAAGCCAACAAACAGCGCATGGGCCACCAGTGCATGCCCAATGTTCAGCTCATTTATGCCCTTGATAGCAGCAACGGCTTCAACGTTGTGGTAATGCAGGCCATGGCCGGCATTGACGATCAAACCCTGGGCCAAGCCAAAGGCCACCCCGTCGGCGACACGTTTGAGCTCTTCAGCAACCTCGGTCGGGGTCTGGGCATCGGCATAACGGCCGGTGTGCAGTTCGATCGCCGGAGCCCCAACGCGGCGTGACGCTTCGATCTGTCGTTCATCGGCGTCGATGAACAGGGAAACTTCCGAACCCATGCGCGACAAACGCTCAACCGCAGCCTTGATCCGCGCCTCCTGACCGGCGACGTCCAGGCCACCTTCAGTGGTCAGTTCCTGACGGGTTTCCGGTACCAGGCAAATGTGCGCCGGACGGATACGCTCGGCGAACACCATCATTTCTTCGGTGACGCCCATTTCGAAGTTCATGCGCGTTTGCAGCACGTCCTTGAGCACCAGTACGTCGCGCTCCTGGATATGCCGGCGGTCTTCGCGCAGGTGCACGGTGATGCCATCGGCGCCCGCTTCTTCGGCGTCCAGCGCGGCCTTGACCGGGTCGGGATAGCGCGTACCTCGCGCCTGGCGCAGAGTCGCCACGTGGTCGATGTTCACGCCGAGGAGCATGCGGTTGCTTTGAGTCACGAAGAGGCTCTCCTGAAAGTTGAGCCTGACAGCATACGACGTGCTCAGCGCTTGCGAAACAGTTCGCGACTGACCAGTGGCCGCCCACCCAAGTGCACGGCCAGCGCCTGACGCATCAAACGCTTGGCCGCACTCAAGGCGCCAGGCACATTCCAGTCGGCCTCAGCCATGGCGGCAAGCGCTTCACCGCGGAACAATCCGGGTTGCAGCAAGTACACGCGCTCAAGCCCAGCGTCTACCTGCAGGCGGTACAGGCCGTCCATCACCAGCGGCTCGCCATTGACGTCCTGGTCCAGGGCGAAGGCATAGCCAAGCTCATCGAGCAGACGCCATTCGAAAGCGCGCAGTAACGGTTCAAGCGGCCGCCCGGCAGCCAGCGCTTGCAGGGTGGCAGCGTAATGCTCGAACAGCACCGGTTGTGGATCTTCTGCGGGCAGCAGGCGAATCAACAATTCGTTGAGGTACAGGCCGCTGAACAACGCATCGCCATTGAGCCAGGCGGCCACGCCGACACTGTCCAGACGGCTGACCGTCTTCAGCTCGCCGCGTCCGCGAAATTCGACTTCAAGGGGAACGAAGGGACGCGCCTGGCTGCCGCCCTTGCCACGCGCACGGCGCAATACCGCGCGCAGGCGCCCTTGCGGGGTGAGGAAGTCCACCAGCGCACTGGTTTCACGGTAGGGCCGGCTGTGCAGCACGTAGGCCGGTTGGCCAATTGGCAGTTCCATGAGCGGCGCTTTCGAAGAGGTTCGACCCGACAGCGGACGCTGCCGGGCCTGATGCGATCAGAGGTCGCCGTAGCCCAGCGAACGCAAGGCGCGTTCGTCGTCGGACCAGCCGCCCTTGACCTTGACCCAGAGGTTGAGCATGACCTTGGCGTCGAACAGCACTTCCATATCCTTGCGCGCCTCGGACCCAATGCGCTTGATGCGCTCGCCCTTGTCGCCAATGATGATCTTCTTCTGACCGTCACGCTCGACCAGAATCAGCGCATGGATATGCAGGATCTTGCCCTGCTGCTTGAACTCTTCGATTTCCACGGTGATCTGGTACGGCAGCTCAGCACCCAACTGGCGCATGATCTTTTCGCGAACCAGCTCGGCGGCGAGGAAGCGGCTGCTGCGGTCGGTGATCTGGTCTTCCGGGAAGAAGTGATCATTTTCTGGCAGGTGCTTGGCGATCAGACCTTCCAGGGCATCGAGGTTGTGCCCCTGCTGGGCGGAGATCGGCACGATCTCAGCGTTCGGCAGTTGCTCCTGCAGCCACTGCAGGTGCGGGATCAAATCGCCTTTCTCTTCGATTCGGTCGGTCTTGTTGATCGCCAGGATCACCGGGCCCTGCACATACTGCACACGCTCCAGCACCAGCTGGTCTTCGTCGGTCCACTTGGTGCGGTCGACCACAAAGATCACCACATCGACGTCCTTGAGAGCGGCCGAGGCGGTGCGATTCATGTAGCGGTTGAGGGCCTTTTCGTTGCCCTTGTGCATACCCGGGGTATCGACGTAGATCGCCTGGATATCACCCTCGGTCTTGATCCCCAGCATGTTGTGGCGGGTGGTCTGCGGCTTGCGCGAGGTGATCGCCAGCTTCTGGCCGAGGATGTGGTTGAGCAGGGTCGACTTGCCGACGTTCGGGCGGCCGACAATGGCGACGTAGCCGCAGCGAGTAGTATTCGAATCAGTCATTGCCATTCTCCACGCCCAGGGCGATCAGTGCTGCAGCGGCCGCGACTTGCTCGGCGATACGCCGGCTAACGCCCTGCCCTCGGCTTTTTTCAGTCAAAAGGGTCACTTCGCATTCGACGAAAAACGTCCGGCAATGGGGTTCACCTTGAATATCCACCACTTCGTAACGCGGCAGGTCGCAGGCCCGCGACTGCAAGAATTCCTGCAGACGGGTTTTCGGGTCCTTATTGGTATCGACCAGGGTCAGGCTTTCGAACTCCCCGGTCAGCCAGGCCAGCACACGCTCGCGCGCGGTCTGCATGTCTGAATCCAGGTAGATCGCGCCGATCAACGCTTCTAGCGCGTCAGCCAGGATCGATTCGCGGCGAAAACCTCCGCTTTTCAGCTCACCGGAACCCAGACGCAGGTACTCGCCGAGGTCGAAACCGCGAGCAAGTACCGCCAGGGTCTCGCCCTTGACCAAACGCGCGCGCAAGCGCGACAACTGGCCTTCACGGGCCTGGGGAAAGCGCTCGAACAGCGCTTCACCGGCGACGAAGTTGAGGATCGCATCGCCGAGAAACTCGAGGCGTTCGTTATTACGCCCGGCAAAACTGCGGTGCGTCAGGGCCAGCAGCATCAGCTCCTGGTTCTTGAAGGTGTAACCGAGCTGGCGCTCGAGGCGGCTCAAAGGAACGCTCACAGTGTACCCACGCGCAGTTCGTGGTCGATATTCAACGCTTTGTTCAAATCAAAATCCTGAAAGACTGTTTGGCTCGTGCCAACTGGCACTGGCGGCTCAGGCGGATCCACGGATCCCTCTGAACTAGCCTATGCCAGAAATGCATTCGGCGCTGTCCCAGGACAGCGCCGTTGTGGTGTTACTTGATCAGACCGACCCGCGAAAGGTTGGGGAAGTGGCTGAGCTTAGGCTCTGGCCAGCTCATCCAGACCGCGAAGGCCTTGCCGACGATGTTCTGGTCCGGGACCATGCCATGCAGCGCCTTGGGAATATTGGGATCATCCCAGTAACGGCTGTCGTTGGAGTTGTCGCGGTTGTCACCCATCATAAAGTAGTGGCCGGCCGGGACTGTCCATTGCTGGTCAGGCGGCATGCGATAGCGGCTCATTTCCTTGCGGATCAGGTGCTCGGCTTCGCCGAGTTTTTCCTTGTACAGCTCAGCACTGCCCAGGGTGCCTGGTTCGGTGCCTACCAACTGTTCGGCAATCGGTTTGCCGTTGACGAACAGCTTCTTGTCGCTGGTGTAGCGAATCTGATCGCCCGGCAAGCCAACCACACGCTTGATGTAGTTGACGTTAGGGTCGCTCGGATAGCGGAACACCATGACGTCGCCGCGCTGCGGGTCACCGATCTCGATGATCTTCTTGTCGACCACCGGCAGGCGAATGCCGTAGGAGAACTTGTTCACCAGGATGAAATCGCCCACTTCCAAGGTCGGCTTCATCGATCCCGACGGGATCTGGAAAGGCTCGACCAGGAATGAACGCAACACCAGGACAATGAACAGCACCGGGAAGAACGACTTGCCGTACTCAACCAGCAACGGCTCCTTGTTCAACTGCTCGACCACTGCCATTTCGGGCTGGTTGACGCTGCCCTGATAGTTGGCGATTGCCGAACGCCGGCGCGGGGCCAGGAACAGCAGATCGACCAGGGCCAACAGACCGCAGACGGCAACGGCGATGACTAGCAACAGCGGGAAATTTAGCGACATAGGACCTAATTATTCCAACCTGAGCACGGCGAGGAAGGCTTCTTGTGGAATTTCCACGTTGCCGACCTGTTTCATGCGTTTCTTACCGGCCTTCTGCTTCTCCAACAGCTTGCGCTTACGGCTCACGTCACCACCGTAGCATTTGGCCAGTACGTTCTTTCTGAGCGCCTTGACAGTGGTTCGCGCCACAATCTGCCCGCCAATGGCGGCCTGGATTGCCACGTCAAACATCTGCCGAGGAATCAGTTCCTTCATCTTCTCGGTCAATGCGCGGCCCTTGTAGTGCGCATTGTCGCGGTGCACGATCAACGCCAGGGCGTCGACTTTGTCACCGTTGATCAGTACATCGAGCTTGACCAGGTTGGCCGACTGGTAGCGGTCGAAATGGTAGTCCAGCGACGCATAACCACGGCTGGTGGACTTCAGACGGTCAAAGAAGTCCAGTACCACTTCGTTCATCGGCAGGTCGTAGCGCACTTGCACCTGCGAACCGAGGAACTGCATGTCGCGTTGAACGCCACGCTTCTCGATGCACAGGGTAATGACGTTGCCTAGGTGCTCTTGAGGCACAAGGATGGTCGCCGAAACGATCGGCTCACGGAAATCTTCGACCGAGGACACATCCGGCAGCTTCGACGGGTTGTCGACGTGGATGGTTTCGCCGGTCTTGAGTTTGACCTCAAAGATTACGCTCGGCGCGGTGGTGATCAGGTCCAGATCGTATTCGCGCTCCAGGCGCTCCTGGATGATCTCCATGTGCAGCATGCCGAGGAAGCCACAACGGAAACCGAAGCCCAGTGCGTCAGAGCTTTCCGGCATGTACTGCAGCGACGAGTCGTTCAAGGTCAGTTTCTGCAATGCATCACGAAAATCTTCGAAATCATCGGAACTGACCGGGAACAGGCCGGCATAAACTTGTGGCTGAATGCGTTTGAAGCCTGGCAGCACTTCAACTTCGGGGGTGGAGTTCAAGGTCAGGGTGTCACCGACTGGGGCACCATGAATGTCCTTGATGCTGGCGATGATGAAGCCTACTTCACCCGCTTTGAGGTCTGCGGTCTGGGTGTGTTTGGGGGTAAATACACCGACGCTGTCGACCAGGTGCACCTTGCCGGTGGACTTGACCAGGATCTTGTCACCCTTCTTCACTCGACCGTGACGCACACGTACCAGGGACACGACGCCCAGGTAGTTGTCGAACCAGGAGTCGATGATCAGCGCCTGCAGCGGCGCCTCGATGTCACCGGTGGGTGCAGGGATGGTGTGTACCAGGCGCTCGAGCACCTCGTCCACGCCCATGCCGCTCTTGGCACTGCAAGCCACGGCGTCGGTAGCGTCAATGCCGATGATCTTCTCGATCTCGTCCTTGACTTTGTCCGGGTCAGCCTGGGGCAGGTCCATCTTGTTCAGCACCGGCATGACCTCAAGGCCCTGCTCGATGGCGGTGTAGCAGTTGGCAACCGATTGGGCTTCAACGCCCTGGCCAGCATCGACCACCAGCAATGCACCCTCGCACGCCGCCAGGGAGCGGCTGACTTCATAGGTGAAGTCAACGTGGCCAGGGGTGTCAATGAAGTTCAGCTGGTAGGTTTTGCCGTCCTGCGCCTTGTAGTGCAGGGTGACGCTGTGAGCCTTGATGGTGATACCGCGCTCACGCTCCAGGTCCATGGAATCGAGTACCTGGGCTTCCATTTCACGCGCAGACAGGCCACCGCACATCTGAATGAAGCGGTCGGCCAGGGTCGACTTGCCATGGTCAATGTGGGCGATGATGGAGAAATTGCGGATATGACTCAAATCACTCACGGGTCAACACTCAAAAAGGCTGCGGGCCGGACGCCCACCGAAAAATAGCCGGGAATTGTACCTGAAGCCTGTGCAAGCCGCCACGCCCACCCACTAACCATTGGATGTTGATGTTGCTGCATTGCTCGATTGGTACGCCCGACCTAGTAATTCTGCCAGTTCAGCAGCCTCGCTCGGGCGCTTAAACTCAGGACGCACGCCCCCTTGGAGCCCGCGCATGAACACTTCGACACTGCCAGCTGGCAATTACGACCCCAATTTCGGCGTACTCGGTCGAGCCGAGCTACCGCAATTCATCTCGCAAGGTCGGAATATCACAGATATTGCCCTTCAACAGGAGAATATTCTCGCCAGTGCACTGGCATTCGACAGCAGTGGTAGACGGTATTACGCCATGACCCGCTTTAGCGCAAACGGAGAAATCGATCTCCATTTCGCCGACGAAGGCATTAAATTCGGACTGTTCAATTCCGAGGAACAATCATCCACCGAAGCTTTGGCAGTCACAGAGGATGAGCACATCCTGTTGCTGGGGTGGAGTGCCGCCTGGGGGTCCCAACTGACAAAGCCCGTCATCTGCTGGTTTAGCCCCGATGGTGCCGGGCCCACTCGAACTTCCTGGCTGGGCGTTCCAGACGACACCGGACTGGTGATTGGCAAAAATCGGTTGACTGTCAATGCCCAGCATCTGCTGGCGAGTATCAATCTCCTCGCCACCCAAGACCGGCCTGGGACCGCCAGGGTCTATCGCCAGGGCCTGGATGGCACACCTGGATTTGGCTCGCTTGAGTTTATCGAAATCCTGCCAGGCGATGATGATGTTTCGATTTGCGGCCTGGTGCAGCTACCTGACACCTTTCTTGTCTCAGGAACGCAGGCACTTGGGAAACCAGAACAACAGGGCTTTATCGCCTGTTACCGCAACGATGGAACGCTGGACCCCTCTTTTGGTGCTGAGGGGGTTATCCGGTTGCGCGCAGCTGAACAACCCACATCGCTCAATCATTTTTTACAGCGACCAAGCGGAGAACTCATCGTTGCAGGCTGTGCCCATGCCGGCAACCCACTCAGAAATCACGCATTGCTTTGGCAGTTCACACAGAATGGCTCACCGGATACGAGTTTCAACAATGGCGAACCTGTCCTGACAGATCTTTCCCCTCCGCTTGACAACAGCTGGCATAGCATGACCCTAGCGCTTGATAACAAGCTCGTAGTCATTGGTGAGGGGAACGGAATCCGATACATGCGTTTCATGCCAAACGGCACGGTCGATACGCAATACCAGCCATTTGACGGTCTTGCCGGCATAACTGAAGGAATCGGCTGCCTTGCACGCTTGGACAACACTTTGCTCTGCTTCAACTCAACAGCAGCTATCGGCGTTGTCGGGACCGTGATGTCCATTTTCAGTTAGGCATGTCGACTCTCATAGCGGCCAGAAAACAGAAAGCCCGATGCGTGTGCATCGGGCTTTTTACTTCCAGCACCAGAGAGCGCCAAACAAGACGCCTGGTTTACTCAGCCAGCTTGAAGGTTATGAAACTGGCACGGCCCTGACGCAGCACGCGCATCGACACCGAGCGATTCTTCGGCAGTTCCTTGGCAATTTCAGTGAACTGCTTGGCCGAGAGAATCGCCTGGTTGTTCAGGTGGCTGATGACATCACCCGGACGCAGGCCGATCAAGGCGGCCGGGCCATCCTGGACTTCCTTGATGACCACACCACCCTTGAGTTCGAGGGCTTTCTTTTGCTCAGCGGTGAGGTCGGCAACCGACACACCGAGACGATTGCTGCTGCGCTCAACACCGCCCTGGGCATTGGTGGTGATATCAGCGTCGTCGTCCGGCAGCGCACCCACAGTGATGCTCAGGTCCTGACGCTTGCCGTTACGAATGATGTCGAGCTTGGCCTTGGCGCCATCCTTCAGACTGCCAACTAGATGCGGCAAATCAGCAGACATGACAATCGGCTGACCGTTCATGCTCAGGATCACGTCACCCACCTGCAGGCCACCCTTGGCTGCCGGGCCATCTTCCAGCACCTGTGCCACCAGGGCACCGGCCGGTTTATCCAGACCGAAGGATTCGGCCAGGTCTTTGTTGACCTCCTGAATCACCACGCCCAGCCAGCCGCGACTGACCTTGCCGTCTTTCTTCAGTTGGTTTGAGACATCCAGCGCCACATCGATCGGGATCGCGAACGACAAGCCCATGAAACCGCCGGAGCGGGTGAAGATCTGCGAGTTGATACCCACCACTTCACCATTCATGTTGAACAGCGGACCACCGGAGTTACCCGGGTTGATCGCCACATCGGTCTGGATGAATGGCACGTAGGTGTCGTTCGGCAGGGTCCGGCCCTTGGCGCTGACGATACCTTTGGTCACCGAGTGGTCGAAACCAAACGGCGAACCGATGGCCAGCACCCATTCGCCAACCTTGAGTTTCTCGGAGTCACCCAGTTTGACGGTCGGCAAGTTCTTGCCTTCAACCTTGAGCAGAGCCACGTCGGTGCGTGGGTCGGTGCCCACCAGCTTGGCTTGCAACTCGCTGCGATCAGACAGGCGCACGATGATTTCGTCGGCGTCGGCTACCACGTGGTTGTTGGTCAGGACGTAACCGTCGCTGGAAATGATGAAGCCCGAACCCAGCGACTGCGCCTCACGCTGGCGATCGCCACGCGGCGAACGCGGGGCTTGCGGCATATTGCGCTCGAAGAACTCGCGGAACATCGGCGGCAAGCCTTCAAGGTCAGGCATCTCACCGGATGCGTACTTGCGATCAGGCAATTTCTGCTTGGTACTGATATTGACCACCGCAGGCGACGCCTGCTCGACCAAGGTGGTGAAGTCCGGTAGGGCTTCGGCCTGTACGGTGGCCACCTGGCCGAGCATGAGCACGGCGGCGAACAACGATAGGTAGGTTTTCAAGCGTGGTATTGACATACGGCTCCCGTCACATCGAGCGTGGTTAGCAGTAGGGCCCTGCAAACGCAGGAAAGGCCAGACCCCGAAAGGACTGACCTATAGAAAAATTCTGAGTTATTTGCAAACTGCAAAGCTTGCCAATCATGTCAGCCAAGCAATCCTCGGCCATTCAGCACTGTGTCCGCTGGTCATTTTTGCGCCTGGGTATCCTGGGAACGCATCGACAAAGCAATTCGTTCGGCAGTGCCGATCGGAATTTCGCCAACGACAGTTACCATCACCTCTCCCTTGGGCGTAGTCAAGCGGCGCGAGACGGCGACAGTAGGCCCCAACTGAGTGCGAATATCCGCTGCGGAGCCTCCGTCCAAGGCCTCAACGAACACCGAAAAGCGTGCCAAGCCATCATCGTACATCAGGCTGTTGACGGTGTTCTTGCCTTGCGGGTCTTTGCCTATCGAGCTATCAACCAGCTCGAAACCAGGGGGCAGCCAGTCCGAACGCCAGCCGGTGACAGGCTGTGCAGCCTGCGCCGCCACGTGAGTTACCGCTTTGCACAGCGCGCTTGGCTTAAGCTCGTCGTCGGTCGGTGCAGTGGAGGTATCCAGACGGGTGAACTGAAAACGTTCAAGCAAACGTCCCTTGTCGTCGAGCATCAACGACTTGAGCGGCAGACCGGTCTTGCTGTCCAGATGCAACTCGAAAGCGTATCGATGCTGGTCACGCGGGGTCAGGGTCACAATAACCGCGGCACGGTCCGCCACCCGTGACTTGCCGGCGACCCCAAGGTCGTACCAGCTCATCAGCTTCAGGGGATCAAGCACTCGCGCGGTAGTCTCCGGGGAGTTGGCCACACCCGGCACCAGGGTTCCGCTCACGCATTGAGTATGCCCGTCGACACGCACGACTTCCTGGGCCGAGCCATCGAGCTGCAGCAAGCGCTCGCTGACCTTGCCATCCTGGACGCGATGCCAGATGTCGTGGGTGGAGAAGCTGGCGTTACGTTCGTAAACGAAAGTACCCTGATAACTCTGCTGTTGCTCGGCCTGGGCTAGCTTCTTGAGCCAGTCGCCTGCCTCCGGTGAGGAGTTGGCCGCATGGGCCGGCAGAATCAGCCAGCCACCCAGCAACAGCGGTACAAGAGGTAGCGCGCGCATGATCCTCCTTACTTAACGGTTTTCCAGGCTAGCCGCACGGGCATAAGGCAGAGCACTCTCGGTACCTTTGAGGGCTGCTTCCTGAGCATGCTGGCGCAGATAGCCGGGCAGACGCTGGTCGTGCCAGCCGGATTGCCCTTGCAGGACGCCATTGGCCATCGGACCAGGCTGTTCTGCATTTTCACTATAGCCTGCCAACACGGCTGGGCCCTGGACTTGTGGCATGCTCAGATTCTGCTGTGCAGGTTGCTGGGCAGCCAGTTGGGCACCACTGATCTCGTCCTGGTTGTACAGACGCACACCGGCCAGCACCGCGACCGTTACCGAGGCGGCTACCGCCAGGCGACCCAGGCTGCGCCATGGACCACGGTTGACCTTGACCGGCGCGGCTTCGTCAGCCAGCGCGGCAGAGACAGCGGCGGCGATATCCAGTTGCGGCAGCACCAGTTCCTTGTGCATGGCTGCGCGGGCAACCTGATAACGCGACCAGGTGGCACGGGTTTCGGCATCATCGACGGCGTTCAATACCCGACGTAATTCCAGTTCGTCCGCTTCGTTATCCATCACCGCGGACAGCGATTCCTGCAACGCTTCACGACTCATGGCGGTTCCTCTCTTGGCTGTCGCCGCTGTCTCAGGTTTCCTGCAACAACGGCTGCAGGGCTTTATCTATGGCCTCCCGAGCGCGGAAAATCCGGGAGCGCACGGTACCCACTGGACACTGCATGACGCTCGCAATGTCCTCGTAACTCAGACCATCAAATTCACGTAAAGTTAACGCCGTCCGTAAATCTTCTGGCAGTTGCTGAATGGTCCGATGGACGGTGCCTTCGATCTCATCTCGCAACAACGCACGCTCGGGGGACTCCAGATCCTTGAGGCCATGATCGCCGTCGTAAAATTCCGCATCCTCGGAACTTACATCGCTGTCCGGTGGCCGCCGACCGCGGGACACCAGATAGTTCTTTGCCGTGTTGATGGCAATGCGGTACAGCCAGGTATAAAAAGCACTGTCTCCGCGAAAATTACCAAGCGCCCGGTAAGCTTTGATAAAAGCTTCCTGCGCCACATCCTGGGCTTCATGGGTGTCGTGAACAAAACGCACGATCAACCCGAGAATCTTGTGCTGATACTTCAGCACCAACAGATCAAACGCTCGCCTGTCGCCACGCTGCACGCGCTCGACAAGCTGCTGATCCTCTTCCTGGGTTAGCATGAACACTCCTCAGTGAACGTGAAGGAGCGTTGCGAGAAGCATCGTTCAGGCTTGCAACCATAGACTCGGGCTTTTCGCAAAAGTTCTCCCCTCCAAGCAAGTTTCCTGCGGCCCTTGGTCGGCTCGCACGAAAAACGCAGCGCGGTCACGGCCGGCTGCGTCGATAATCGGGTCTCGAATACGCCGACAGCGCCTTGTTACGGGCTACTGCCATGCGTCGCCGCGGCAATGTGGTGTGCAGGCAGCCTTCTATGGATAACCGCTCAGCACGGAAAGTTCCCACAACAAGCTATCAGGACCCTACAGCACCATTGGAAATCAGGGCCTTGGGGCTGCTATAAAGGCAACCGGTCCAGATTCACGATAGTTTCACATTGCCATAAGCGCCTGACTATTGTGCCGATCCCCCTCTCCAGATACTAGTGTCCTGACATGAGCCAACAACTACAACATGATGTCCTCGTGATCGGCAGCGGCGCCGCCGGTCTGAGCTTGGCGCTGAACCTCCCCGGGCACCTGCGTATTGCCGTGCTGAGCAAGGGCGATCTCGCCAACGGTTCAACTTACTGGGCCCAGGGTGGGGTCGCTGCGGTGCTGGATGACACCGATACCGTGCAGTCCCACGTCGAGGACACCCTTAATGCTGGGGGAGGCCTGTGCCATGAAGACGCTGTGCGCTTTACCGTCGAACATAGCCGCGAGGCGATCCAGTGGCTGATCGACCAAGGCGTGCCATTTACCCGCGACGAAAACGCCAGCGTCGATGACGGTGGATTCGAGTTTCACCTGACCCGCGAAGGCGGCCATAGCCATCGACGCATCATCCATGCTGCCGATGCTACCGGAGCAGCGATTTTTACCACCTTGCTGGCCCAGGCGCGGCAACGGCCCAACATCGAACTGCTGGAACAGCGGGTGGCGGTTGACCTGATTACCGAGCGCCGTCTGGGTCAGGACGGCGAGCGCTGCCTGGGCGCCTACGTACTCAACCGCAATACCGGCGAAGTCGACACCTTTGCTGCACGCTTCACCGTGCTTGCCACCGGCGGTGCGGCCAAGGTTTACCTGTACACCAGTAACCCCGACGGTGCCTGCGGCGATGGCATCGCCATGGCCTGGCGTGCCGGTTGTCGGGTGGCCAACCTGGAGTTCAACCAGTTCCACCCGACCTGCCTGTATCACCCGCAGGCCAAGAGTTTCCTGATCACCGAGGCCCTGCGCGGCGAAGGGGCGTTGCTACGCCTACCCAACGGTGAGCGCTTCATGCCGCGCTTCGACCCACGCGAAGAACTGGCGCCACGCGATATCGTCGCCCGCGCCATCGACCACGAGATGAAACGCCTGGGCGTGGATTGTGTGTACCTGGACATCAGCCACAAGCCGCAAGCGTTCATCAAAAGCCACTTCCCCACCGTGTATGAGCGCTGCCTGACGTTTGGCATCGACATCACCCGCCAGCCGATCCCGGTGGTGCCGGCTGCCCACTACACCTGCGGCGGGGTGATGGTCGACGACCGTGGCCACACCGACGTGCCTGGCCTGTATGCCATCGGCGAAACCAGCTTCACCGGCTTGCACGGTGCCAACCGCATGGCCAGCAACTCACTGCTCGAATGCTTCGTGTATGGCCGCGCCGCGGCCACCGATATCGAAGCGCACCTGGACCAGGTGAGCATGCCACGGGCCCTGCCTTGCTGGGATGCCAGCCAGGTTACCGACTCGGACGAAGACGTGATCATCGCGCACAATTGGGACGAACTGCGGCGTTTCATGTGGGACTACGTCGGCATCGTGCGTACCAACAAGCGCTTGCAACGTGCCGAGCACCGTGTGCGCCTGCTGCTGGATGAAATCGATGAGTTCTACAGCAACTACAAGGTCAGCCGCGACCTGATCGAGTTGCGCAACCTGGCCCAGGTTGCCGAACTGATGATCCGCTGCGCCATGCAGCGCAAGGAAAGCCGGGGGCTGCATTACACCCTGGACTATCCCGGCATGCTCGCCGAAGCACGCGACACTATTGTGCAGCCGCCCACCTACGCCGACTGAACTTCAACCGCACGCGCAGGCGCCGGTGTTGCTCCGGCTCCAGCGCGTCATGGGCAATGCACAGGCCTTGGGTGAAAAACCACCCTTGGCGGCGATAGCGCAGCACGATCAGGCCCGGCAAGGCCAGGCTATCGGGCTGTAACTGTACCGGCTGCCAGCCCTGAGCCAGACTGAACAATTGCCAACCGTCACGGTCGCGGCGCAAGCCGCGAATCGCCTGCGGGTGATTGAGCAGAATGCGCCGGGGGATCATCCAGCCGGCGTGCAGCACGCATAGAACAACGCCGGCCACCTGCAGCCACCCTGGGATCTGCAGCAGACTCAGCGCCAATAAGGCCAGCAGCAAGCTGGCCAAGTAGGCCGCCAGCAAGCTTGTTGAGCCCTGCCAGCGGCACTCGAACCGCTCACTTGGGCTGGACACGGTCCAGAATGATGCGAACCATGCGCTGCAGCTCAGGGTCTTCGGACTCGCTGCGCTCCATGAACCAGCCGAACATGTCCTGGTCTTCACAGCTCAGCAAGCGCCAGTAGAGTTTGCGGTCTTCCGGACTCAAGGTTGGAAAGACGTCCTGGCTGAAAGGAACCAGCAACACGTCCAGCTCGAGCATGCCACGACGGCTGTGCCAAAAGAGCTTGTTGAGTTCAATTTGTTCGACCATGGCGCCCTCCGAAAATAGGCCGCCAGTATACAGAGCCAGCGCCCCTGGGACACGCGACGTTGGTCCGGACATGTGAGTAAATAATGACAGAGGGGTGCCCTCAACTACCTATTTTGCCGACAGCGCTCTATCATGACCCCCAGTCTTACTACCCTGCGATGACCCATGGCCGATTCCGCTTTTTTCTGCACCCTGTCCCACGAAGGCATCCTCGCCGTCCGCGGCTCGGATGCCGGCAAGTTCCTGCAAGGCCAACTGACCTGCAACCTCAACTACCTCAGCGACAGCACCAGCAGCCTGGGCGCTCGTTGCATGGTCAAAGGCCGAATGCAGTCGAGCTTTCGCATCCTGCCTGAGGCCGATGGCTTTCTGCTGGCGATGACCCGCGAGCTGCTCGAAGCGCAACTGGCCGACCTGAAAAAGTACGCCGTGTTCTCCAAGGCCAAACTGACCGACGAGAGCGACGCCTGGCTGCGCTTTGGCCTGCAAAACGGTGAAGCGGCATTGCAGGCCTTGGGCCTTGAGCTGCCGGCACAGGTGGATGGCATTACACGTCACAGCGGCCTGATTGCGATTCTTGTGTCGCCTGCTCGAATCGAGCTGTGGGTGCCTGCTGAACAGGCTGCCAGCATTCAGGCGCAGTTGGCCGAGAAACTGCCGCAGGGCGAGCTTAACAATTGGCTGCTCGGGCAAATCCGGGCCGGCATCGGCCAGGTCATGGCCCAGACTCGCGAGCTGTTCATCCCGCAGATGATCAACCTGCAGGCCGTTGGCGGCGTCAGTTTCAAGAAAGGCTGCTATACCGGCCAGGAAATCGTCGCGCGCATGCAGTACCTGGGCAAACTCAAACGTCGCCAATACCGTGTGGCATTGAGCGGCGACAGCGTGCCCGAACCTGGCACCGAGATCTTCTCGCCGACCCACGGTTCGTCAGTGGGCGAAGTAGTTCTGGCCGCACGCAGCGCAGAGGGCAGTGAACTGCTGGCCGTGTTGAGCGCCGATGCTGTGGCAGACAACAACCTGCACCTGGGCAGCCCTGACGGCCCGCGCCTGGCGCTGCTGTCATTGCCTTACGAACTGGATCGCGACCGCGAGATCCAGCGCTAAGCCTGCCCTGCCCCGGCCCGAACAGGCTGGGGCTCTCCTTGAATTGCGCTAGAGAATCACGATGAACAAGCTGGCCGAGATGGTCCAGGCCCAGTTGCTGGCCGCCATCGACAACGATGACCTGGTGCTGCCGACCTTGCCGGAGGTTGCCTTGAGCATCCGCGAGGCCGCCGAAGACAGCGAAATCAGCGTTAGTGCCCTGAGCAAGGTCATCGGCCGCGACGCCGCCCTCTCGGCACGCCTGATCAAGGTGGTCAACAGCCCGTTGCTGCGCGCTTCAGTCGAAGTCACTGATCTGCAGACTGCAATCACTCGCTTAGGCATCAATTACAGCTGCAACCTGGCGGTCGGCCTGGTGATCGAGCAGATCTTTCACGCCCGCTCCGAGGTGGTCGAAAAGAAGATGCGTGAAGTCTGGGCTACCAGTCTGGAGGTGGCGGGCATCAGCTATGAGCTGTGTCAGCGCTATACCCAGCTCAAGCCTGACCAGGGCGCTCTGGCCGGCCTGGTTCACCAGATTGGTGTATTGCCGATTCTGATTTATGCCGAAGAGCACAACGAACTGCTCTCGGACCCAGTGTGCCTGAATTACGTGATCGATCAGATTCATCCGGCACTGGGCGACAAAATCCTCAGCAGCTGGGAATTTCCCGAACAATTGGTCAGGCTTCCAGGCCAGGTCCTGGATCTGGACCGTGGCAGCGATCGAGTCGACTACGTCGACATTGTCCAGATCGCCCGCGCCTTGAGCCCAGCCACCGCCAGATCGCGCCCTCTGGCAGCGCTGCCTGCGTACCGCCACCTGGGGCTGCCCACCGGTACTGAACTGGAAGCCAGCGACCTGCTGTTTGCCCGCTCGATGTTCCGCTAGTTCACGGTGAAACTGACACGCACCTTCAAACCGCCCCCTTCACCATCATGCAGACTGATCTGGGCCAGGTGTGCGCGGCAGATCTCACCGACAATCGCCAGCCCCAATCCGGTGCCTTGGGCGCTACGTCGATAAAAGCGCTCAAACACCCGTTCGCGCTCCTGCTCAGGAATGCCCGGGCCATCGTCCTCGACTTCCAGCACCCCAGGCGCATAGACGCGCAAAATCACATTGCCGCCCTTGGGCGTATGCGCCAACGCGTTGTCTACCAGGTTGCTGAGCAACTCGTTGAGCAAGGTCGGTTCGCCCCGCACCAAGACCGGAGCGTCGGCTTCCAACGCCAGCGCCACACCACGACCATAGGCCAAAGGCGCCATCGCCATACCCAGTTCACGTGCCAACTGGCTCAGGTCGAGTGACTGCGCGCCCCCTTCGGCGATAGCCCTGGCGCCGTTTTCAACCCGCGCCAGGGATAGCAACTGGTTGGCCAGATGTGTCAGACGATCAGTGCCCTGGGCCGCCGACTCCAGCGTGTCACGCCAGACCTCTGGTTCATTCGAACGCAGGCCTAATTCGACCCGAGCCTTGAGCGCAGCCAGCGGCGTGCGTAGTTCATGCGCGGCTTCAGCGATAAACTGCGCTTGACGCTCGAACTGATCGCGCAGGCGCTCGGTGAAATGGTTCAAGGCACGCACCAGCGGGCTCAACTCACGCTGCACCTCGACCAGCGGCAGGGCCCGCAAGTCATCGGGCTGTCGTTCTTCCACGGCGCTCCGCAAGCGCTCCAGCGGCCGCAGCGCCGCACTGACGGCAAACCACACCAGCATCAACGCACCAAGCGCCAGCATCCCCAGGCGCAGCAGAGTATCGGCCATCAGACTGCGGGCCATACGCACCCGCGCCTCTTCGGTTTCAGCCACGCGAATCTCGGCCATGCCGTTCATGTTGGGTTCGGAAACCGCCTTGAGCAGGCTGACCACGCGCACATCCTGGCCTTGGTAGCGAGCGTTGTAAAAGCGCGCCAAGGCCGGGTAGTCATCGGTACGCGGGGTGCCAGGCGGCGGCGCGGGCAAATTTTCGTAACCGGATATCAGCCGCTGATGGATGTCGTTGACCTGGTAGTAGATGCGTCCGGCACTGTCATAAGCAAAGGTATCCAGGGCCACATAGGGCACATCGGCACTGAGGGTGCCATCACGCTGCGACAAACCGGCAGCGATGGTCCGGGCCGAGGCCAGCAAGGTGCGGTCGTAGGCCGTGTCGGCGGCTTCTCGACCGTTCCAGTAGGCACTCAGACCGCTGGCCAGCATCAGTACCACCAAGAGGATCGCCAGATTCCATAGCAGCCGCCCGCGCAGGCTGCCGCTGTCACGCATCGCGGTGCTCGAGCAGGTAACCGAGCCCTCTGAAAGTGACGATGGCCACGGCATGTCCATCGAGCTTCTTGCGCAGGCGATGGACGTAGATTTCGATGGCATCGGCACTGGCCTCTTCATCCAGGCCGAATACTTGAGCGGCTAATTGTTCCTTGCTCATCACTCGCCCAGGGCGGGCAATCAGCGCCTCGAGCACGGCCTGCTCGCGGGAGGTCAGTGTCAGCAGTTCGTCACCGAGGCTGAAGCGTCGGGTATCGAGGTCGTACACCAGCGGCCCACAGCGTTGCTGACGCTCGCCCCCGAGCACACTACGGCGTAACAGGGCCTTTACCCGTGCCTCCAGCTCCGTCAGTTCGAACGGCTTGGCCAGGTAGTCATCAGCACCAAGATTGAGGCCATGGACCCGGTCCTTGACGTCGCTGCGAGCGGTCAGCATCAGCACCGGCAGGGTCTTGCCGCGAGCCCGCAGGCGCGCCAGCACTTCGAAGCCGTCCATGCGTGGCAAGCCCACATCGAGTACGGCCACGGCATATTCCTCGCTGGCCAGGGCCAGGTCGGCGGCCACGCCATCGTGCAGTACATCCACAGTAAGGCCGGTGCTTTTCAGGGCCTGGGCCACGCTTTCAGCCAGCTGCAGATGGTCTTCGACGAGCAGCACACGCATCGTTCTTTCTCCGGTCGCGTCGCGATCAATGCCGCGGAGTGTACAGCCGACAGCCCGCCTGTGAAGCCTTGGTAACAATGAAAAGCTGCTGAAAGGTTAGCGAAAGGTTCAGCCCCTAGCATCCTCTCACGGCTCACTCTGCTTGCCGTACAACCGAACATGAAGTTCGAACTAATAAGAACAATAACGGAGTCACTGACGATGCTGTCGACACAGCCACAGGCGTACGCGCCTACTCGCCGTTTACCTTCCCGCCAGACCACAGTTGCCAGCGCCCTCGCCCTTGCCGGCGTCGCCCCGCTGAGCCAGGCCGCCTTCTTCGATGACAGCAAGGCGACCTTCGAAACCCGCAACATGTACTTCAACCGCGACTTTCGCGATGGCACCAGCGCCCAGCAGTCCAAACGTGATGAGTGGGCCCAGGGGTTCATGCTCAACTTCGAGTCAGGCTACACCGACGGCACTGTTGGCTTTGGTCTCGATGCCCTGGGAATGCTCGGTATCAAGCTCGACTCCAGCCCTGACCGCACCGGCAGCGGCCTGTTGCCGACCCACGATAGCGGGCGTGCCGCTGACGAGTACTCCAAGCTCGGCCTGACCGGCAAGGTGAAGATCTCGCAAACCGAATTGAAGGTCGGCACCCTGATGCCGGAACTGCCGACACTGCAGCCGAACGACGGCCGCATCCTGCCGCAGACTTTCGAAGGTGGCCTGTTGACCTCCGGCGAAATCAAAAACCTGACGTTCACCGGCGGCCGCCTGGAAAAGGCCAAGGATCGCGACAGCACCGACAACCAGGATATTGCCCTCAACAACAAGAACAGTCGCTTTCTTGGCACCGTTGCCGGTAACCATTTCGACATGGCCGGCCTGGACTACAAGTTCACCGACAAGATCACCGGTAGCTACCACTGGGCCCAGCTCGATGATGTCTATCGTCAGCACTTCGTCGGCATGATCGCCAGTCAGCCCTGGGGCCCCGGCACCTTCGGCGCCGACCTGCGCATGGCCTTCAGTGACGACCAGGGCCAGGCTCGCGGCGGTAATATCGACAACACCGCGCTCAACGGCATGCTCAGCTACAGCCTCGTGGGCCACAAGCTCAGTGCCGGCTATCAGCACCTGTCTGGCGACACCGCCTTCCCTTACGTCGATGGCGCCGACCCGTACCTGGTCAACTTCGTCCAGATCAACGACTTCGCCGGCGCCGACGAACGCTCCTGGCAAGCCCGCTACGACTATGACTTTGCCAAACTGGGCATCCCTGGCCTGACCTTCATGACGCGCTACATCAGCGGCGATAATGTCAGCCTGGCCGATGGCGGTGAAGGCAAGGAATGGGAACGCAACACCGAGTTCAAGTATGTGGTGCAAAGTGGCGCCCTGAAAAACGTCGCCGTGCGCCTGCGCAACGCTACCTTCCGCTCCAACTTCGCCCGCGACGCGGACGAAGTGCGGCTGCTGGTAAGTTACAGCCTTGCGCTGTGGTAATCCCCGATAACAATAATGCTCACGGAGATAGACGATGACCTTTTCACTGCGCCGAATCGCCCTCGCCACAGCCTGCCTCATGTTTGCCGGCCAAGCCCTGGCAAGCGAAGAACCCAAACGCCCTGAGTGCATCGCCCCGGCCTCCCCCGGCGGTGGCTTCGACTTGACCTGCAAACTGGTGCAAAGCGCCCTGGTCAACGAGAAGATCCTCACCAAACCCATGCGCGTGACCTATATGCCTGGCGGCGTCGGCGCGGTTGCCTACAACGCCGTGGTCGCCCAGCGTCCAGCCGATGCCGGCACCCTGGTGGCCTGGTCCAGCGGCTCACTGCTCAACCTGGCCCAAGGCAAGTTCGGTCGTTTCGACGAGAACGCCGTGCGCTGGCTGGCAGCGGTCGGCACCAGCTACGGCGCCATCGCGGTGAAAAGCGACTCACCCTACAAGACCCTCGATGATCTGGTTGCCGCGCTGAAGAAAGACCCGAGCAAAGTGGTCATCGGCTCCGGCGGCACCGTCGGCAGCCAGGACTGGATGCAGACCGCGCTGATTGCCAAAGCGGCCGGCATCAACCCGCGCGATCTGCGCTACGTCGCCCTCGAAGGCGGTGGTGAAATTGCCACCGCGCTGCTCGGCGGGCATATCCAGGTCGGCAGTACCGACATCTCCGACTCCATGCCGCACATCCAGAGCGGTGACATGCGCCTGCTCGCGGTATTCGCCGAGAAGCGTCTCGACGAGCCGGAAATGAAGGACATTCCGACCGCCAAAGAACAGGGTTACGACATCGTCTGGCCGGTAGTGCGTGGCTTCTACGTGGGGCCGAAGGTCACCGATGAACAGTACGACTGGTGGAAGACCTCGTTCGACAAGATGCTCGCCTCAGAAGACTTCGCCAAGCTGCGCGACCAACGCGAACTGTTCCCCTTCGCCATGACCGGTGCCGAACTGGACACCTACGTGAAGAAGCAGGTGGCGGACTACAAGACCCTGGCCAAGGAATTTGGGCTGATTCAGTAAGTCCCTAACCCCTTAGAAGCATCGCCAGGCAAGCCCACCCCCACAGGATGACACAGTGTTTGTGGGCACGGGCTTGCCCAGCGAAAAGAGGATTCCCCCGATGATCCTGCAACGCGTCTTCGCCCTGATATTGCTAGCGGCCTGTGCGGTACTGGCCGTCATGGCCTGGCCTTACCAGGCCGCCTTTTCCTATGAACCGGTCGGCCCTCGCGCCTTTCCCTTGCTGATGCTCGGCCTGATGGGCGCCGCCCTGCTCTACCTGGCCATTCGCCCAACCACGATTGTGCGCAAGGACGACGAACCCGAACTTGACCGCGACACGCTGCGCAAGGTCGGCCTGTGCATTGCTCTGCTGCTGGTATTCGCCGGCACATTCGAATCGTTCGGATTCATTCTCAGCAGCATCCTCATCGGTGTGCCAATGGCGCGTCTTTATGGCGGGCGCTGGCTACCCAGCGTGGTGATCATCGGCCTGATGAGCATCGCCTTGTACGGGTTGTTCGACCGCGTAATGGATGTGCCTCTGCCCTTGGGCCTACTCGACGTACTGGAGAACTGACATGGATACGCTTGGCTATCTCGGCCAGGGCTTCGGCGTTGCACTGAGCCCCTACAACCTGGTCACCGCTTTGTGCGGCACGCTGATCGGCACTGTGGTCGGCTTGTTGCCGGGCCTGGGCCCAATCAACGGCGTCGCCTTGTTGATTCCTATCGCCTTCGCCCTCGGTCTACCGCCAGAATCGGCGCTGATCCTGCTGGCTGCGGTGTACCTTGGCTGCGAGTACGGCGGGCGGATCAGCTCGATTCTGCTCAATATTCCAGGCGAAGCCTCGACAGTGATGACCACCCTCGACGGTTATCCTATGGCCCGCAAAGGCCTGGCCGGTGTGGCGCTGTCGCTGTCGGCCTGGAGCTCGTTCATCGGTGCCTTCATCGCCACCTGCGGCATGGTGTTGTTTGCGCCGTTGCTGGCGAAATGGGCGATCGCTTTCGGACCCGCGGAATACTTCGTGCTGATGGTCTTTGCCATTGTCTGCCTTGGCGGCATGGCTGGTGACAAACCCCTGAAGACCTTTATCGCGGCATTGATCGGCCTGTTTCTCTCCGGGGTCGGCATCGATGCCAACAGCGGTGTATACCGGTTCACCGGCGACAGCATCCACCTGGCCGACGGCATTCAGTTCGTAGTGCTGGTATTGGGCCTGTTCTCCATCAGCGAAATCCTCCTGCTGCTGGAAAAAACCCACCATGGCCATCAGGCGGTGAAAGCCACCGGACGCATGCTGTTCAACTTCAAGGAAGCCTCCTCGGTGTTTCTGGTGAACATCCGTTGCGGTGTGCTCGGCTTCATCATGGGGGTATTGCCCGGCGCCGGTGCCACGCTGGCCAGTGCTGTCGCCTACATGACTGAAAAACGTCTGGCCGGTGCCAGCGGTACGTTCGGCCAAGGTGACAAGCGCGGCCTGGCCGCACCGGAAACAGCCATCGGCGGCGCTTGCTGTGGTGCCCTGGTACCGATGCTGACTCTTGGTGTGCCAGGCTCGGGCACCACTGCAGTGATGATCGGTGCGCTGTCGCTCTATAACATCACTCCTGGCCCACTGCTGTTCCAACAGCAGCCGGATATTGTCTGGGGCCTGATCGCTTCGTTGTTCATCGCCAACGTCATGCTGGTGATCCTCAACATTCCGATGGTGCGCATCTTCACCCGGATCCTCGCCGTGCCGAACTGGGCGCTGGTACCGGTGATTGCAATCATCACCGCAATCGGTGTGTATGCGGTACATGCCACCACCTTCGACCTGTTCCTGATGATCGCCATCGGTATCTTCGGTTACATCCTGCGCAAGCTGGACTTCCCGCTGTCGCCGCTGCTGCTGGGTTTCATCCTCGGCGGTTTGATGGAGCAGAACCTGCGCCGAGCGTTGTCGATCTCCAATGGCGGCCTGGAGATTCTCTGGGCCAGCCCGATCAGCCTGACTGTCTGGGCACTGACTGCGGTGATGTTGTTCCTGCCGCTGCTGCGTATCTGGCGCAAGCGCAGTGTTCAACGGCGTGCCCTGGCCGATGTCTGATCGGCCGTCGCAGTTATGCTGGGCCACAGGGCTGGTCGGGCTGGCGGGCGGTTACCTCGCCAGCCTGATCGGCTGGCCGCTGCCATGGATGGTCGGCTCGTTACTGGCGATCATCCTGGTGCGTTGCCTGACGCCCTGGCAATTGAGCGAAATCCCCGGTGGTCGCAAATGCGGCCAATGGATCATCGGCATCGGTATCGGCTTGCACTTCACCCCTGCGGTAGTGGAGCAAGTGGCCAGCAACTTCGGTCTGATCTTTTGTGGTGCGCTGATCACCAGCGTCTCCAGCGTGATCGGTATCTGGCTACTGCGCCGCACCGGTGAAGACCGCGCCACCGCGTTCTTTTCCAGCATGCCGGGCGGCTCCGGAGAAATGGTCAACCTCGGCGCGCGCAATGGCGCGGCGCTCAGCCAGGTCGCGGCCGCACAGAGCCTGCGGGTACTGGCAGTGGTGCTGTGTGTACCAGCGCTGTTCAAGTTCCTGCTCGGTGACGGCGTAGCGATCACCCATGCCGGCAGCGTCAGCTGGAGCTGGTTGGCGCTGATCTGCCCGCTGGGGATTGCCATGGCCTGGCTGTGGCAACGCCTCAAGCAACCTAATCCCTGGCTGTTTGGTCCGCTGTTGGTGGCAGCCATTGCCAGTGTTGGCGGCGACTTGCAAATCGCCCTGCCCGACGGCGCCAGCCAAATTGGCCAATGGCTGATCGGCAGTGGCCTGGGATGCCATTTCAATCGGGCGTTCTTTCGCCGCGCGCCGTCTTTTCTCGGCCGGACCTTGATTGCAACGGCGCTGAGCATGCTGATTGCCGCTGCCGCTGCCTGGATCTTGAGCCACCTGACCCAGCTGGACCTGCGTTCCTTAACGTTGGGCATGATGCCCGGTGGTATCGCCGAGATGAGCCTGACCGCTGAGACCCTACAGCTGTCAGTCCCCTTGGTGACCGCATTGCAGGTGATGCGGTTGCTGTTCGTGCTGTTTCTCGCCGAGCCGCTGTTCCGTCATTGGATAGGCGAACGCCAGGCCGTCAAACCAAACAATAAAGAAGGAAGCTAAAGCTTCCTTTTTACCTTTACAGCGGTGGCAACGCCCATTCCACTGGCGCCAGGCCGTGCTGTTCGAGGAACTTGTTGGTGCGGCTGAAATGCCCACAACCCAAAAAGCCACGATAGGCCGACAACGGTGACGGATGCACTGACTTGAGCACCAGGTGCTTGGTCCCGTCGATCAGCTTCTGCTTGCTCTGCGCATGGGCGCCCCAAAGCAGGAACACGGTATTGGGCTGGTGTTCACTGACCACTTCGATTACACGGTCGGTGAAAAACTCCCAGCCCTTCTTGGCATGCGAGGCGGCATTGGCCCGCTCCACGGTCATCGTGGTGTTAAGCAGCAACACACCCTGATCGGCCCAATATTGCAGGCAACCGTGTTTGGGGATTTCGATGTTCAGGTCGCGGTGCAGTTCTTTATAGATGTTGACCAGTGAGGGCGGCGTCGCAATCCCCGGCTGCACCGAAAAGCACAGGCCATGGGCCTGGCCCGGGCCATGGTAAGGGTCCTGGCCGAGGATCACGACTTTCACCTGGTCCAGCGGCGTGGAATTGAGCGCATTGAAAATCAACGGCCCCGGCGGGTAGATCTCTTTGCCCGCTGCATGCTCCTCGCGCAGAAATTCACGCAGCTGCTGCATATAGGGCTGCTCGAATTCGGCGCGCAGCGCTTCTTTCCAGCTCGGTTCAAGTTTGATGCGATCGTCGTCAGTCATGGGGCCATCCGTAAACAATGGCGCGACACTAGGAAAGCTGCCGGTACTTGTCAATCGATCCGACCAGCGACCGGCAGTTTCAGCGACACCGACCATACTTGTCCGGATCAGACGAATGAGGTCGCCCATGGCCGTACAGTGCGAAGAACTCACCGGCGTCGATGGCGCACGCATCGGCATCGCCACGCTGGATGCCGCCAAAGCCCTAAATGCCTTGTCGTTACCGATGATCGAAGTGCTCGACCAGCAATTGGCTGAGTGGGCCAACAACCCGGAAATTGTCTGCGTGCTACTGCGCGGGGCCGGCGCCAAAGCGTTTTGTGCCGGGGGTGATGTGCGCAGCCTGGTCCAGGCTTGCCGCAATCATCCCGGGCAGGTGCCGCCATTGGCCGCGCGTTTCTTCGCCGATGAGTATCGCCTGGACTACCGCCTGCACACCTACCGCAAACCCTTACTGTGCTGGGGCCACGGTCATGTACTTGGTGGTGGCATGGGCCTGCTGCAAGGGGCCAATGTGCGCATCGTCACGCCAAGCAGCCGCCTGGCCATGCCCGAAATCAGTATCGGTTTGTACCCAGATGTTGGCGCCAGTTGGTTTCTCGCCCGCCTGCCGGGAAAACTCGGACTGTTTCTAGGGATGACCGGCGCCGGCATCAATGCTCGCGACGCCTTGGATCTGGACTTGGCGGACCGCCTGCTGGGGGAAAACCAGCAAGAAGAGCTGATCGACGACCTGTTGCAACTGAACTGGCAGGAACAGACTGCGTTGCAATTGAACAGCCTGCTCAAGGCCCAGCAGCATCGGACCCAGGCTGAGATGCCAGACGCCCAATGGCTGCCCCGCCGCCAGCAAATCGATGCACTGCTGGATGTCAGCGATCCGGTCTGCGCCTGGCGCGCGATCGCCACGCTGCGCAATCACCCCGACCCACTACTGGCCAACGCCGCGCGCACCATGCTCGAAGGCTGCCCACTGACCGCGCACCTGGTTTGGGAGCAGATCCAACGGGCACGGCACCTGTCGTTAGTCCAGGTGTTCCAGATGGAATACACCATGAGCCTCAATTGTTGCCAGCACCCTGAGTTCAGTGAAGGTGTGCGGGCCCGATTAATCGACAAAGACCAGAAACCACGCTGGCACTGGGCGGATATCGCCCAGGTGCCAGAGGCTGTGATCAACGCGCATTTTGCCAAAGCCTGGGAAGGTCGCCATCCCTTGGCAGACCTGGCTTGAAGAGCTCAACGATGCCAGTTGCGCTCGCCGCGACCGTCACCGCGGCGGTCGTAGCGGTCATGGCGTGTGGCCCCCTGCCGGTAACGCTCATGCCCGCGCCCGGGATAGGCCTTGTAGTAACGATCCGGCGCCGAGCGGTAATAATGCGGTGTTGAGCGATAGTCGTGGGGAGCAGGACGATAGTAATGTGGCGCTGGTCGGTAGTGGTTCAGCGGCGGTGAGTAATAGCGTGGCTGTGGCGCCACATAGTAGCCGCGGTTATTGGGATAGACCGGCCGGTAATAACCTGGATAGCCATAGCGATCAGCAGTATAGACTTCGCTTCGATAGTAACCGTTACCTCCGTAAGGGACACACGCGGCGGTCAGCAAACTCAGCACTGCAACAAGCAAAAGTCGGCGATACATAGCGGCCTCCTGGACCGCGGAACTGCCCATCCCAGCGGCGCTGGTCGGCGTCGATGAGCAATGCCACATCGACACTGGATAAGACCTCCCAAAGCGAATCCGGTGCCATTGCCGCAATAATTTGAAACAACGCCAATACCCTTGATATTTGTCCAGTTATTTTTCGGCCATCGCACTAGAATGAACGCCACTGGCCTATAACAAGGGACTGTCATATTGCCTCGCTCCGCCCTGTTTTCGCAGCGCTCGTTGATCCTGACCTTGATCTTGTTGCTCGGCTGCGGCTTTCTCGCCACATCGCTGCTGAGTTACTTCGCCTCGCGCAGTTCGATCCGCGACAACATCGTCAATACCGAGCTGCCTCTGACCTCTGACACGGTGTATTCGGAAATTCAGAAGGATCTGGTGCGACCGATCCTGATTTCCTCGATGATGGCCCACGACACCTTTCTGCGTGACTGGGCGTTGGCTGGCGAGCGTGACCCGACGCAAATCTCCCGCTACCTCAATGAGGTCATGGGCCAGTACCACGCTTACACCGCCTATTTCGTCTCCAGCGCCAGCGGCAACTACTACCAGGCGAAAATGGGTGTGCTCAAGCAAATCGACGCGCAGGAACCGCGCGATGCCTGGTACTTTCGCGTGCTGAAAATGCAGGCGCCCTACGAAATCAACGTCGACCTGGACATGGCCAACCAGGACAAGCTCACGGTCTTCATCAACTACCGTGTGCACGACTACCACGGCAACTTTATCGGCGTGACGGGTATCGGTCTAAGTGCCGAAGCCGTGGTGCGCCTGATCGATGACTACCAGCAACGCTACCAGCGCCAGGTCTACTTCGTCGATCGCCAAGGCCAGGTAGTCCTGACCGGCTCCAAAGGTGGGGCGCACGGCGCGCGCACCGGGCAGGCGCTGCGCGAGCTGGATGGGGTACGCGAACTGCTCAAACAAATGCCCACGCCGATCAGCGGCAGCTATGAGTACCTGAGTCGCAACGCCGACAGCCACTTTCTCAATGTACGCCTGGTACCGGAACTGAACTGGTATCTGTTCGTCGACAAACGAGAAGACGGCGCCCTGGACAACATCCGCCAGTCGCTTTACCTGAACCTGGCAATCTGCACCATCATCGGCCTGGTCGTACTGTCACTGCTCAATGCCATGGTCAAACGCCACCAGGACAACATTGAAACCCTGGCCACCCTCGACAGCCTGACCGGGTTGCCCAATCGCCGCGGTTTCGACCTGCTGGCCGCGCAAGCGCTGAACGAAGCCCTGCGTGAACCCAAGCGCCTGGTCGCCTTGCTGATCGACCTGGATCACTTCAAACAACTCAACGATACCCATGGCCACCTGGCCGGCGACGAAGTGCTGCGCCAGTTTGCCCAGGTACTGGAAAATTGCTTGCGTCAGGCGGATATTATCTGTCGATGGGGCGGTGAAGAATTTATCGTTCTGCTCAAGGATAGCGACGCAGTGAAGGCCCAAGAGGTCGCGGAAAAAATCCGCCGGCACACCGAACAACGGCCATTCAACTTCGCCGACAAAGTGATCCGTTTGACCACCAGTATCGGCTTGAGCAGCCTGCAGCCTGACGATACCCTGCACAGCCTGATTGCCCGCGCCGACCATGCGCTTTACCGTGCCAAACAAAGCGGACGCAATCGCGTCTGCGTAGAGATGTCCAGGTCCGACGATGAATAACCCGCAAAGCTGTCCCGCCTGTGGCGCCAGCAACCGTTGCAGCCTTGCCGACCCACGCACTGCGGCTCAGGCGTGCTGGTGCTACAGCGTCAGCATCGCCCCCGAAGTCATTGAGGCACTTCCTGGCGAACAGCGCAACAAAGCCTGCCTGTGCCCGGCCTGCGCCCAAGTGCTCGAGCAACTGCAGGCGGCAAACAACGTAAGCGCCGGTTAAACTGCAACGCCCAGCGTCTGGCCTCGTATGCGTCTCGATCGATTCCTCAGTAACCTGCCCTGCTTCAACCGTCAGCAAGTACGCTTGCTGCTGGCCGAGCGACGGGTGCGCGTGGACGGCTATTACGTAAGTGACCCGCGCCTGGAAGTGCGCGAGTTCAGCCGCATCGAGATCGATGATCAAGTGCTTCAGGACGGACGCGCGGCGCGCTATCTGATGCTGCACAAACCCCAAGGCTGCGTTAGCGCCACCCAGGACCCGGAGCACCGCACCGTACTGGATTTGATTGGTGAGGCAGACAAGCACGAACTGCACATCGCCGGACGCCTGGATTTCAACACCACCGGCCTGATGCTGCTGACCAACGACGGCCAGTGGTCACGACGTCTGACACAACCGCAAACCAAACTGGCGAAGATTTACTACGTCGAGACTGAGCAGGTCATCGAGCCTCACTACATCGACAAGTTTCGCCAAGGCTTCTATTTCGCCTTCGAAGACCTCACCACCCAGCCCGCCGAACTGACCTTGCTCGGTCCGCGCAGCGCTCGCCTGAGCATCGTCGAAGGCCGTTATCATCAGGTAAAACGCATGTTCGGTCACTTCGACAACAAGGTCGTGCGCCTGCACCGCGAGTGCATGGGCCCTCTGCAACTGGACCCGGGGCTGCTTCCTGGCGAATACCGTGCGCTCTATCCCGAGGAGATCCTGGCAATTTGAAGTCACGACCGCCTAGCGGAAAGATTTCGCCAATTTCCCCAAAGGCACTTGCGGGTTACTGCGCTGCCTGCTTGAATCCAATCGTCGGTCTGCATGTGACTTGCCAGTCACGCCTGCAGTCCAAGACACCTTTTTGCTGGTGACCCGTGCCTCGAAGCATTGGCGTCCGGCAGATTGCCCACCTAGAACAATACCGGTCGACCAGCGCAGCACACGGATCGACAAGGGCCCTCAGCTTCACTTCAAGGCGTATGCCTACCTGTCATAAAGAACGCGCATCCTTGCATGTGCGAACACCCTTTTTGCGCCAGGAGTCGACGACATGAGGCCAGAAATTGCTGTGCTTGATATACAAGGTCAGTATCGGGTTTACACGGAGTTCTATCGCGCAGACGCCGCTGAGAAGACGATCATCCTGATCAATGGCTCGCTGGCCACTACGGCCTCGTTTGCCCAGACAGTGCGTAGCCTGCATCCGCAGTTCAACGTGGTGCTTTACGATCAACCCTATGCCGGCAAGTCCAAGGCGCACAACCGCCACGAGCGCTTGCTGACCAAGGAAACCGAAGGGCAGATCCTCCTCGAATTGATCGAGCATTTCGCCGCCGACCACGTGATGTCGTTCTCCTGGGGCGGTGCCTGCACCCTGCTGGCACTGGCGCACAAGCCTCGACGCATCGAAAAGGCCGTGGTCAGCTCGTTCTCACCGGTGATCAACGAACCGATGCGCGACTACCTCGAACGTGGCTGCCAGTACCTCAGTGCCTGTGACCGCTACCAGGTCGGTAATCTGGTCAACGACACCATTGGCAAACACCTGCCGTCGTTGTTCAAGCGCTTCAACTACCGGCACGTCAGCAGCCTGGACAACCACGAATACGCGCAGATGCACTTTCACATCAACCAGGTGCTTGACCATGATCTGGGCAACGCCCTGCGCTCGGCACGGGTGATCGACATCCCGGTGTTGTTCATGAACGGCGAGTGGGACGAATACACCACCACCGATGATGCCCGGCAGTTCAGCCAGCACGTGCGCAACAGCCACTTCAGCGAGATTCGCGCCACCGGCCACTTCCTCGACATGGAGCACAAGGCCGCCTGCAATGCTACGCGTGACGTACTGCTGGGTTTCCTGAAAGCGCCTGTGCGCGAATCGCGCGTTCGTAATCAGTACGTGCCGGGGCATCATGCGCTGGCGATCTGAATACCCTGGTTGGCGGTAGCGCAGCCTCTTGCATCAGCGGCCCCATAGGGCAGAAGGAAGATGCCTGACCTCGCGCTACCGGCCCCCTAACAAGGCTTTTTTACCACCCAAGGCTTCAAATCGCCGCGCACATCTGGTACAACGTCAGCCCTGAAAGCGGGTGTCGTATAATGGCATTACTCCAGCTTCCCAAGCTGATAACGAGGGTTCGATTCCCTTCACCCGCTCCAGCATTCCCCTGACTCGTTAGTCTTCTACAGCTCTTTGAACTGGAAGCGATGAGGCGCCTAGCCCTTTCATACGGGGCATCCGCAGGTTATCCAGCGCAACAGCCTCCACCGCCACTCGAGCGGAATTTAACTACTTTGCAGCACTACCCAGGCACGCTGTCGCCCTACATTCTCTCAGCCCATCTGTTCACCAAACTTGCCCACCGAGCCCATAACGCACCCTGTCCTTGTTTACAAAGTAGGCGGCATGGATAGCAGAATCCTACGTTGAAATATTCAGATAACAGGTCTCGCTCCTGAGCCCCCCAACAGGGGTGGCGTTACCCGTTCAAAATGTTCTACTGTTCAAATGACATGCAGACAAGGATGGTTGAACATGGAATTTGACGCTTTCCTCAAAATCGATGGTATTCCTGGCGAAGCCCTTGATGATCAACACAAGGACTGGATAGAAATCACCGGGTACCGATTCGGTACTCATCAAAGCACATCAGCTACCGCAAGTTCGTCTGGCGGAGCGTCTTCTGGACGCACAACCGTGAGCGACTTCACGTTCACCAAAAATCTAGACAAATCCAGCTGCAAGCTCATAGAGGCCAGCTGTGCAGGCGAACACTTAAAAGAAGTTGTCGTTACACTACATCGTGCCGGCGGTGAAAAACTCAAGTACTTTGAGATCACATTGGAAGAAGTGATTATTTCAGACTATTCGCAAAGTGCGAATGATGGCGTTCCAACTGAGTCCATCAGTCTAAATTACGGCCGGATAAAAACGACCTACACCCAGCAAAAACGAGGGGATGGTAGCGGCGGAGGTAACGTTGCTGGCGGCTGGGATCGAATCAATAATAAAAAGTACTCCTGAGGCAATCGCCGATGCCAGAAGTCAAGAGCTTCATAAATCCACACGTACAAAATTACTCATACCTTAAGTCAAATTTACAGCTAGGTAAAAACTCTAGCGCAAAATTCGACATATTGAATTCGCACATTGTTAACTCGGTAGTCTTACCAGGCGAGATTATAATCGTTGGAGACAACTCTACTCCCTCCTGTACAGCCGAAGAAGCTTTTTATATGAGGATGGCCGCCAATACCCATACGGCATTGACGACCAACGGCGCACAAAGCGATGGTTTTCTTATTGAGAACCATGAGCTTCTAACAAAAACGCTGGGATACTCCGCTCTTGGCATTGGCAGCATGAGCAGCTCTTGGAGCAAACATCTGGAAGGTATCAAGATAACGCTTGAAGAAATTGACACAGCCCATAAAGATCATCTTAGAAGTGGAACAATCCTCAGCCGGGAAGCCTTTTACGTAAAACGAAAAATCCTATTTGCAAAGCTCGAAAACCAACTAAAAAGCTTTGCCAGCTACGGGTCAGGCCTGCGCAACCAGGGGTCTATCAAGAAAACACTTGGGATCTCCACGAAAAGCTATTTACACTCTGGAGTAATCGCAGGGTACGCCGACACAATTAATGACGTGGCGAAAGCTTCAAATCTTTTGAAACACGGAACATACTTAGGCATAGGATTAGATATTACCGCAACCGGAATATCCATCAACAATGCGTGTTCAAGTGGTCGTGAAGACGAATGCAGGAAAGCAAAATATGTTGAAACAAGCAAGCTCGGAATTACCATACTAAGCGGATCGGCCGGGGGTGGCGTAGGCGCAATGGCCGCAACCAGCCTTTGCGTTATTGCACTCGGCATTGCAACTGGAGGACCTGGTGCATTTGCTTGTGCTTTTATAGGCTCAATCATTGGTGGAGCCGCCGCCGGCCATATAGGTGGTAAAGGCGGTGAACTGCTTGGCAATGCCATCTACGAGGCATTCTAAAAGTGAACCAAATAGAATTAGGATTTATCGTTGGCGCAATAAGTATAATGATGCTTTTGAATATTGTCTTCATGGCGTATTTAGCAACCTTCAAGCTACCCATTGCTGAAAGCCACCTCCCCAACTCAAACTGGATACAAGACAACAAAAAAGCCCTAGCAAAAACAGGGTGGATAGGGTCCATTTACAAGCTAAATGCAATTGCAATAATGCTAGCCATGCCTAAATTAAGTAAAAAAAGAAATCTAGTCGACCTCCCTGAAATACTGGCATTTCCTAAAAAATTAAAGTTACTTATATTAAGCAATTATCTCTCTTTAATTTTACTACTGTGCTGCCTTACGATTACCGTGAGCTTATCAAAAACATAGCACGTACATCTTAGCACCTGCACTGACGTAAGAACCGACGACTCTAAAAACTCGACAAACATTGGCGACAACTGATATTCACGAGACCTATGAGCACTACAAGATTTGAGCTTGGCATTATTGCTGGAGTGGTACTAGCAGCGATGCTTTTGAATTTGTTCTACATGGCCTATTTAATACGTTTCAAGCTAGAAAAAGCGGAGATCCATTTAGTCAATTCCGCCTGGATACTCAACAACAGGAAAATGCTGCTGCACAGCGGATGGGTAGGCGCCATTTACAGGCTCAACGCCATAGCTATAGTTTTAACCATGCCAGTCCTAAGCGCGAAAAGAGAACTTGGTTCATTACCTGAAATCTTGGCATTTCCTAAAAAATTAAAAACACTCATACTCACCAACTATTGTTTTTTGATCTTATCTACTTGTGCCCTCGCAGCTGTTGTAATCGTTTCAAAAACCTCCCTATCCCCCACCCCCTAGCCCGGACAAGCTGGCGACAGCCGCCAGCACAACCTTTTGATCTGAACCCCTACCCCGGTACTCGCAATACGCTTTAATAAAGGCAATTGCCTGTTTTTCAGCCCTGTCGCGCAACACTCGAAAGGACCCTTTCATGCTGCTGTCTCGCTGGCTCCCGGGCCTGGCTAATCTCTTGCGTTATCGCCGCGAATGGTTCCACGCCGACCTGCAGGCCGGGTTGTCGGTAGCAGCGATTCAAATACCGATTGCCATCGCCTATGCGCAAATTGTCGGCCTGCCGCCGCAGTACGGGCTGTACGCGTGCATTCTGCCGATGATGGTCTATGCCCTGGTCGGCAGTTCGCGCCAGTTGATGGTCGGCCCAGATGCGGCCACCTGCGCCATGGTGGCCGGGGCCATTGCCCCGCTGGCGATGGGGGATCCCGCCCGACTGGCGCAGTTGTCGGTGATTATCACCCTCCTGGTGGGCCTGATGTTGATCGGCGCCGGGTTGGCCCGCGCCGGCTTTATTGCCAGTTTTTTCTCACGTCCGATTTTGATCGGTTACCTCAACGGCATCGGTTTGAGCCTGCTGGCCGGTCAGTTGGGTAAAGTGCTGGGGTTCAAGATTGAAGGTGATGGTTTCATCCTCAGTCTGATCAACCTGCTGCAGCGTCTGGGGGAAATCCACTGGGTAACGCTGAGCATCGGTCTGGCCGGTCTGGCGCTGTTGATCTGGATACCCCGCCGATTCCCGCGCCTACCCGCCGCACTGGTCACCGTGGTGCTGGCGACACTGGTGGTCGGCGTGTTTGGCCTGGACCACTTCGGCGTGGCGATTCTCGGCCCGGTGCCTGCCGGTATTCCAGAATTGGCCTGGCCTGAAACCAACCTCGGTGAGATGAAAAGTCTGCTGCGTGACGCCCTTGGTATCGCCACGGTGAGCTTTTGCAGCGCAATGCTCACTGCCCGCAGCTTTGCCGCCCGGCATGGCTACGCGATCAATGCCAACCACGAATTCCTCGCACTTGGCGTAACCAACATCGCTGCCGGGATGTCCCAAGGTTTCGCCATCAGTGGCGCCGACTCACGCACCGCCGTCAACGACATGGTCGGTGGCAAGAGCCAACTGGTGGGGATTATCGCCGCCTTGGTGATCGCCATCATCCTGTTGTTCTTTACCGCGCCGATGGCCTGGATTCCTCAGGCAGCCCTGGGCGCGGTGCTGCTGATGGCCGGCTGGGGCCTGATCGACGTGAAATCCCTGCGCAAAATCTACAAGCTCAGCCGCTTCGAATTCTGGCTGTGTGTACTGACCACCGCAGGCGTGCTGGGGGTCGGCGTGTTGCCGGGCATTATCATTGCCGTGACCCTGGCGATCCTGCGTTTGCTCTACAGCATCTACCAACCCACCGATGCGGTGCTCGGCTGGATGCCCGGCGTTGAAGGCCAGGTGGACATCCGTCAGCACAAGGAAGCGCGCACGGTCAAAGGCCTGGTGGTGTATCGCTTCGATGATGCGATTCTGTTTTTCAACGCCGACTACTTCAAGATGCGCCTGCTCGAAGCGGTACAACAGGAGCTTGAGCCACGGGCAGTGCTGTTTGACGCCGAAGCGGTGAGTTCCATCGACGTCAGCGGTATTTCCGCGCTGCGCGAAGTGCGCGACACCCTCACTGCACGGGGCATCCACTTCGGTATTGCCCGAGCGCGCGGGCAGTTCTTACGCATGCTGGTGCGCTCGGGGATTGCACGGGAAATGGAGCACGGCATGCTGTTTGGATCGGTACGTTCGGGGATTCGCGCGTACCGTTTGTGGCGTAATCGCAGCCGTAAGGAAAGCTTGCTCCAGCCGCTCTGATTGACTACCGAGACGGCCCCATCGCCGGCAAGTCCGGCTCCTACAATGTCACCTGTAAACCCCGGACCTATGGGAGCTGGCCTTGCCAGCGATGTAAGGCGAAAGTCGCTCAGGAACGTGGCATCAACCCCGGCAGCGCATGCATCAGGGCATTGACGGCAAAGCCGATGAACATCACCCCGCAAGCACGGGTGATCCACAGTTCATAGCGGGTGTAGAGGGTGCGAACGTGGCGGGCGCCGACGATTGCAATCAGGATCACATAAGCCAGCAGGCCGCCGAGAAAGCTCAGCGCAATCAACGCTGGCAACATTGACCACTCCAGGGTTTCGGCACGGCTGGAGATCAGCGCGGTGAAGGTGGCCACCGCCACCGGGTACGCCTTGGGATTAGTCAGGCCGAAAACGATGCCGTGCCAGAATGGCTTGCGCACCGGCCCTTGCTCGCCGCCAGTGCTCCCCGGACGACTGCGCAAGGCACGCAGGCCGAGCCAGAACAGGTACAAGCCACTGAGCAAGCCAAGAATGTCGAATACTGAACTGCCGATCTGCCGAGCCCCGACAATCGCCACCAGGGCCGTGCTGCACCACAGTACATCACCGAGCAGATGACCACAGAGGAACCCAGCCCCGGCACGCCGACCACGCGATGCACCGATCCCCAGCACTGCGAGCACGCCCGGCCCTGGGGTGATGCCGTAGATAAATCCGGAAGCGAGCACAGCGAACAACAGTGAGAAGGTCATGGGGAACCGGTCCTGGGCGACTACGCAAAGGCCGGAGTCTACGGTAGCCGCCGATTTCCGACCAGATCCTCAATAACCGCTCGCCGTAAGGATCTGTGCTTCATTCAGCGCTGGCGGCCGGGATAAATAGCGCAACAACTGAGCACTGCGATTGGTGAAAATGCCATCGACACCCGCCGCCATGACTTTGGCGAAATCCACCGTCTCGTCAACCGTGTACACATGCACCAGCAAGCCTTTGTCATGACTGAGCTTATTCATCCAGGGTTGTACCAGGTCGGCATAGCTTTGTGACCCTCCCGCCGTCCGCGTTGCCGACGGCCCGGTGCCAATGGCACCGGCGTCCTTGGCGTAATCAAGCCAACGCTCAAACTCGGCGTTGTCCTTGGGTTGCTGGCGCGCATAGAAGGCCGCCTTATCGCGCTCACCGGATTCGGCAAAGCTTTGCCCGGAGGCTGGCTCGATATAGCCTTTGCCAATCCATAACAGCAGCACCTTGGGCACCTGCGGCATATGCTGGTGCAACAGCGTCAGGCTATTGCGATCAAAACTCTGCAGCACCACGCGTCCCGGCTTGTCCAGCCAGCCACGCGCGCGCAGGCGGGCTTTGAGGTCGGCCTCGATGCCTGGGGAAAACGTTGGTTCTTTGGTTTCGATATACAAGCCTGGGCGCTTGTCGGGGTGGCCTTCGGCAATGTCCATGATTTCGTCCAGGGTAAGGATCTGCAGGCCTTTAAAACCCTCTCGTGCCCGTTCGGGATGGGCCTGATTGAACCAGCTACCAGCATCCAGTGATTTCAGCTCGGCCACGGTGAAGGCACTGACCGGGCTGTCCTTGCGCTCGGGGAAGCGCTGGGCGACATCACTGGTGCGTTGCAGGGTGTCATCGTGCACCGCCACTAACACGCCATCCTTGCTGCGCTGCAGGTCCAGCTCAAGGTAGTCGGCACCCAGGTCGCGGGCCAGCAGGTAAGCGGCAGCGGTGGATTCCGGGGCATCGAAGGAAGCCCCTCGATGGGCAATCACCGCCGGGGACGGGATGCTCTGGCGGGCTGCCAGCTCACTGCTCTGGACAGCCTCAGCCAGAGTGGCCAGGGGCAGTAAGAGCAGAGCCCACCGCTTACAAAATCCTTGCATGACCTTCCTCTTCTTCGTCGCTAGCAAAACCAGCATAGTCACCAACACTGATGACAAGCCGATGGCATGCTAAAGTCGCGCCGATCCAAAGACGCACCTGGAACATTGCCCCATGCCCGACGCCGACCTCGACGCCAGCCTCCACCTCTGGCCGAACCTGAATGCCGCACACCCCAGCACCGGCCTCCTGCTGGGCAATGGTGCCAGTCGTGCGCTGTGGCGCCCGTTTACCTATTTTTCCCTGTTCGAAGAAGCCCAGCGCGTGCGCCACAAGCCCCTGAGCCTGACCGACCAGGCGTTGTTCAAGTCCTTTGGCAGTGAACTGTTCGAACCGGTGCTCAGTGCCTTGAACACCACGGTACGCATCAACGCCGCCCTGGCAATCAGCTCATCGGCACCGCTGAACCGCTACTACGCAATCAAAGAAGCCTTGATTCACGCGGTGCGCAGCGTGCACATCCCCTGGCGCCTGCTGCCGACGGCAACCTTGCAGTTGATCAACAGCGAACTGCGCAACTATCACAGCGTCTATTCCAGCAACTACGACCTGCTCTGTCACTGGGCGGCCAGCCATGCCCCGGAAGGGTTTCAGTCGTTATTCAACGACGACGGCGACTTCGATGTCCGCCACACGCGCGGCACCGGCACCCGCCTGCTGTACTTGCACGGTGGCTTGCACCTGCTCAAACAACAGGACGGCAGCAGCCGTCAACGCAGCGCCAGCGGCAGTCAATTGCTCGATGGGTTTGCCGTAAACACGCCCGGTGATGTGCCGCTGTTCATCAACGAAAGCAACAGTGACGACAAGCTCAAGGCGATTCGCAGCTCTGACTACCTGAGCTGGTGCCTAGGCGAACTGGCAGGTCATCAAGGCGGATTGTGCCTGTTCGGCCAGCACTTGGGCGCCAGTGATCGCCACTTGCTTGAGGCTATCAAGCAGGCACGTCCGGCACACCTGGCCATTGCCATCAGGCCCTTGAGCGAGGCGTCGATCATCAGCCAGAAACAGCATTACACGCAGCGCTTTGCTGACGCTGCGAACATCGCCTTGCACTTTTTCGACGCCAGTAGCCATCCACTTGGCCTCTGCGACCTGGAAGTGCCGGTGCCAGTCCCCATTCGCAAGCGACGCTGATAGCAGCACAACATCACCCATAGCAAATAGCAATTATTATCGATACCATTCGCAGCTTTCTCTTCCGTTCCACCCTGGAAAGCTTGCATGCAGCGCCCCAAAACCGACCCGCTCGCCCATGACACCTGCCGCGGGTTCTACGCCGACATCCTGCATTTCCTGCGCAAACGCATGGACAACGCCAGCGATGCCGCCGACATGACCCAAGACGTGTTTGCCCAATGGCTGGGCTATCGCGACCGGTCACGGGTGGAGCAGCCGCGCGCGTTTCTGTTCCAGGTTGCACGCAACCTGCTCAACGATCACTGGCGCCGTCAACGTGTGCGCCATGCCGCAATGGATGAGCAGACACAGGCGGACGAAGCGGCAGGGCTCGACAACAACGCCGACCCACTGAATCACGCCCAGCAACAACAACGCCTGGAGCAATTGAAAAACGTCCTCGCCGAGCTCTCGCCGCGTCGCCGCGAAGCCCTTATGCTGCACCGCTTCGAAGGTTTGACGCAGGCACAGATCGGTGAGCGCATGGGTATTTCGGTGAGCATGGTGGAGAAGCACATTGCCGCTGCCCTTGTGCATTGCAAACAACGCCTGGACAGTGACGACGGCATGGAGCAGCCACAATGACCACCCTCCCCGATACCGATAAACGTTCGGTCGATGCCCAGGCGGCGAGCTGGTTTACCCGTAACCGCAACAACCCCTCGCGGGCCTCGCACAAGGACTTTTCACTGTGGCTACAGACCCCCGAACACGCTCGCGCCTACACCCAATTCGAGCAACTCTGGGAAGACCTGGCCGCACTTAAAAGCCTCAATCAACCGATCTCCTTGCCAGTACGTAAGACACGTAGCTGGCGACCAGCGCTGGCCATCGCTGCAGCCCTGGTCTGCGCCCTGCTGGCTGGTAATCTGGGCCTGCCTGCCAATCATTACGTGCAAACCGTGGCGGCCAACAGCGAACAACCGCAAACGCTGAAACTACCCGATGGTAGCCAGCTTAGCGTCAATGCCCATACTCAACTGCGCATAGACTTCGACGCCGAGCGCCGGCTGATTTACCTGGACAAAGGCCAGCTCTACATCGAGGTTGCCGCCGACAAAGAGCGCCCGCTGTTTGTCGATGCCGGAAGCGCTCGGGTGCGGGTAGTCGGTACGGCTTTCGACCTGCGCCGCGGACGTCAGGAGCTGGTCTTGAGCGTCACCCACGGCCAGGTCGCCCTGGATACGCCAGGAGAAAATCGCGATCCACTGTTGCTCGGCGCACGCCAACGTGCCACCTATGACCTGACCCGTGGCAGCCTCAGCCAGCAAGCCCTGAGCGATCAGGAAGTCGCCGGCTGGCGCAGCGGTCATGTGGCCTTTCGCGACCGCGAGCTGAGCAGTCTGGTCGATGAAATTTCACTCTACCGCGCTGCACCGATCCTGATTGCCGATCCAGCGCTGGGCCGCTATCGGGTCTCGGGTAACCTTGATGTCAACGACCCCGACGCCTTGGTCAATGCCTTGCCCGCGCTGCTGCCGGTCAAGACCATGACCCTGGCCGATGGCAGCCTGCGTATCGAGCACAAATAGAAATCTGAGAATATTTTTCATTCGCATATGAGGGTTTTCCGCAGCACCGCGTCTTCCTCCCGTCTGCATTAGTCACCGCAGGCCTTTTTGGCCTTTGTCGCCGTATTGGGGGATTTCATGTTGTCTGCGTTTCGTTCGTTCACACCCTTGTCTGCCCACCCATCGCTGCTGGCAGCCTGCCTGGCCCTGAGCCTGCAGGCGGAAGCTGCGCCGCTAGAGCTGAACCTGCCGGCGCAATCGCTGGCGATGTCACTGAGCCAGTTGGCCCAGCAAGCCAAGGTGCAATTGCTGTTCGACGAAACACTGCTGCGTAGCGTGCAAGCCCCGGCGCTCAAGGGCCATTACGAAGCTCAGGAGGCCATCGACCAGCTGCTGCGTAACAGTCGATTCGCCGTGGTCAAAGTTGGCAGCACTTACGTCGTGCGTCTGCGCGAAGACGACCCAACTGCCGATAACGGTATTCAGCTGAGCGCTGTGAGCATCGTTGGCGACGGCCAGCAGGTGGATTCGAGCACCGTCGGCCGCTCGACCCTGACCCAGGAGGACATCGACCGCTATCAGCCGAGCAACATTCCCAGCGTGCTCGCCACCCTGCCGGGGGTGAACATGGGTGGCTCCGCCAAACCCGGTGGCCAGACCATCAACATCTGGGGCCTGGGTGACGCCGAAGACGTGCCGATGAGCGTCGATGGCGCGACCAAAAGCGGTTTCGAGCGCTATCAACAAGGCACCATCTTCATTGAGCCGGAGCTGATCAAGAACATCGAGGTGGAGAAAGGCCCACACTCGGTCTACACCGGCAACGGCGGCTTCGGCGGCAGCGTCAACATGACCACCAAAGATGCCCCGGACCTGTTGCAGGAAGGCCGTAACAGCGGCGCCATGCTCAAGTACGGCTATGCCAGCAACGACCATCAGCAGGTCTACAGTTCGGCGTTGTTCGGCCGCACCGATGATGGACGCATGGATGCCCTGGTCTACCTGACCAAGCGTGACGGCGACGACATGAAACTGGCCGGCACCTTGCCCGACCCGGACAACACCTACCCGATCAATCCCCAGCGCCTGCCCAACAGCGCCCTGGATCTGGACGGCGCGTTGCTCAAGGTCAATATGCACCTGACGGACGAGCACAGTCTGGGCTTTTCCTGGTCGCGTTCACAGAGCGAGCGCTGGGCGCCGTTCTCATCTACCGCCTACCCGACGCCGCCGACCCAGTCAGACATCGACAGGTTCGGCTACGACAACGCCCTCAAGCGCTTCCTGGCCCATCGCACCACCACCGATACCACCTGGTCGACAACCTACAAATACCAGCCGATCAACAACCCGCTGGTGGACCTGCAGGTGAAATACTCGCTGTCTGACACCGAGCAGACCGACGAGCGCGATGCTACTGCCTACTTCCAGCCGTCCACCGGCGGACGCAAGATGGACACTGAATACAGCGACCAGATGCTCGACGTGCGCAACACCAGCCTGTTTGCTACCGGCCCGTTGGAACATGCCTTTACCGCTGGCTTCCAGGTTCGCCGCCACGAACGTGACACGCAGATGTGGATGCCCGGCAAGAAATACGAAACACCCCTGTACAACAATGGCAACTACCAGCCGTACTTTATGCCCAGCGGTAGCGTCGACAGTCAGGGTTATTTCATCCAGAACGCGATCACTCTGGGTGACGTGACCCTGACCCCTTCCCTGCGCTACGACCACGTTGCCAACAAGGGCAAAGACAACGACGCGCCGTTCTACAACAATGCCAAGCTGGGCCACGACTACAGCGAGAAGACCTACAGCGGCTGGTCGCCACGTTTGTCGATTTTCTGGAAAACCAACGAACAGACAGCCTTCTTCGCCGACTACAGCAAAACCTGGCGCGCGCCGGTACTCGATGAACAGTTCGAGGTCCAAGGCATGGGCAGCCGTACCGCCAGCAGCCGCAACCTCGACCCTGAGCGCATCACCGCCCTGCGCGCCGGTAACATCACTAACCTGTCGAATGTCTTTACCGACCAAGACATGGTGCTGATCCGCACCACCCTGTTCCGTAATGAAATCGACGACGAGATATTCAAAGCCACCGGCATCGGTTGCCCAGAGCAACTGGTCACCGGTGAAAGTATTTCCAATTCCTGTGGCGGTGGGCTGATGTCCAACTACCGCAATATCAACAGCGTGATCATCAAAGGCTTTGAGGTCGAAAGTTTCTACGATTCCACCTACCTGTTCGGTTCGGTGTCGTACTCATGGATTACTGGTCGCCATGAAGGCGCCTACACCAACCCGTGGGGGCCGGACGTCTGGGCCAAGGACATTCCGGCACCGAAATGGATCACCACACTGGGCGTGAAAATCCCCAGCTGGGACGCCAAAGTCGGCTGGCAGGCACAGTTCGTGCGCAAGACCGACCGCCTGCCGAGCGACACCTACCGCGAGGGCCCGGCCAGCTCCCTGGGTGACCGCTACTATGATCACTACGCCAACGACGACTATCAGATCCATGGCCTGTTCGCTAACTGGAAACCGCAGCAGCCGTACCTCAAAGGCACCGAGGTCAACCTGACCGTCGATAACCTGTTCAACAACGACTATCGCGCCGAGCTCAGTGGTAAATATGCCTACAGCCAGGGGCGCAATGCCAAGGTGAGCATTACCCGCTTCTTCTGAGCCACCCTGAGCTGAACTGTACGGATGAACTTGTGAGCAACTGTAACAAGATCATCCCGGTCAGCTGTGCCTCAATGACTGGACTTACCCGCCACAGGCTTTTGCTATGTCCAGCCGCGAAAACACCGGGATGGCCCTTGGCCTTCTCGGTGTCATCATTTTCAGCCTGACCCTGCCGATGACGCGAATTGTCGTACAGGAACTGCATCCTTTGCTCAACGGCTTGGGGCGTGCCTTGCTGGCGGCGATACCAGCGGCGGCGCTACTGTTGTGGCGCCGTGAGAAATGGCCGACCTGGCAACAAATCAAGGGGCTGAGCTTGGTGGCGCTGGGGGTGATCCTGGGCTTTCCGGTGTTTTCCGCCTGGGCCATGCAAACGGTACCGGCCTCCCATGGCGCGCTGGTCAATGGCCTGCAACCCTTGTGTGTGGCCTTCTATGCTGCCTGGCTGTCCCATGAACGACCGTCGAAAGCCTTCTGGGCCTGTGCCGCACTGGGCAGTGCCCTGGTACTGGTGTACGCGATGATCATGGGCGCCGGACAGATTCAAGCCGGTGACCTGTTGATGCTGGCAGCGATTGCCGTCGGCGGGCTGGGCTATGCCGAAGGTGGCCGACTGGCGCGAGAAATGGGTGGCTGGCAGGTGATCTGTTGGGCCCTGGTGTTGTCCAGCCCGCTATTGATTGGCCCGGTGGTGTACCTGACCCTGCAACATCAGGGACCGGTCAGCACCCAGACGTGGTGGGCGTTTGGTTACGTGTCGTTGTTTTCCCAGTTCATTGGCTTTTTTGCCTGGTATGCCGGGCTGGCCTTGGGTGGCATTGCCCGGGTCAGTCAAATCCAGTTGTTGCAGATCTTCTTCACCATCGCCTTCTCGGCGCTGTTCTTTGGCGAGCAGGTCGAGCCGATTACCTGGGTGTTTGCTGCCGGGGTCATCGGCACCGTGGTGCTGGGGCGCAAGACCCGCGTACACCCGGCGCCGGCGCGGGCCTGAGGTCAGGAACATCCCCTATATTTGTGGGAGCGGTGCTATCAAGTTGCGATCAAACCATCGGCGCGCAACAAGGTTTCCAGGCAGTGCTCCTTGACCCCATAGAACTCCTTGAGCTGCTGGATCTTCTCCAACAATGCCGTTGAATCCAGCGGCGCCTGGCGCTTAACGGCAAGGATCATCTTGTTCTTGTTGGTGTGCTCAAGCGAGATGAATTCGAACACCTTGGTCTCATAGCCGCAGGCCTCCAAGTACAAGGCACGCAAGCTGTCAGTGAGCATCTCGGCCTGCTGGCCCAAGTGCAGCCCATACTGCAGCATCGGCTTGAGCAGGCCTGGGCTGTGCAGTTGCGGACGAATCTGTTTGTGACAGCACGGCGAGCACATGATGATCGCCGCGCCACAGCGGATGCCGGTATGGATCGCGTAGTCGGTCGCGATGTCACAGGCATGCAAGGCGATCATCACCTCGATGGCGCTGGGCACCACGCTACGTACATCACCACACTCGAACACCAGCCCCGGATGCTCCAGGCGGGCGGCAGCGGCGTTGCACAGCTCGACCATGTCCTCACGCAACTCGACGCCAGTGACCTGCGCTTCACGCTGCAAGGTGTTACGCAGGTAATCGTGAATGGCGAAGGTCAGGTAGCCCTTGCCCGAGCCGAAGTCGGCCACGCGCAAGGGTTGCTTGGCAGCCAGTGGCGCCGAGTTCAGCGCATGGGAAAACACTTCGATGAACTTGTTGATCTGTTTCCACTTGCGGGACATCGCCGGAATCAAGGCTTGCTGCTTGTCTGTGACACCGAGGTCATGCAAGAACGGCCGACTCAGTTCCAGGTAGCGCTTTTTCTCCCGGTCATGCTCACCCGCCGCAGCCGGACGCTCCTGCTGCACGGCGCTACGATGGAGCATGGGCTTACCCTTCTTGCTGAACTCCAGCTGCGCTTCATCGCTCAGGCTCAACAGGTGGGCATTACGAAATGCGCCCGGCAGCAGCTCGGCCACCAACGCCAGGGCCTCTTCATTACCCAGGTTACGGGTGATGTCGCGGGTCTGGTAGCGGTAGACAAATGACAGGCAGGCCTGGCCCTTGACCACCAGGGGTTTGGCGATTATCCGCTGCAAGGCTTGTTCAGTGCCGACATGGCGCGCCAGCACCAGTTTGATCAGCGCGTTCTGCTGCAGGCTGGAGGCAAGCAGACTCAGAAACTGCGCACGCGCATCCGGCGCGGCCTGGGCGGTGGAGGAATCGGACATCGGGAGTGGGTGCCTCGGGTTGCGAAGGGAGCGGCTAGGCGCAATGCCAGGCATTTTACGTGGATGACCGGCCTGCGCACAGCTTTTGTCGATCAGCGTTCGCCGTTCATGCCAGCACCACCAGACGGTTGGGCAGTTCGTTACGCTCATGAGTCAAGGGCACATGTTCGGTCAGCACCTGCCCACAGGCTTCGATGCAGGTGACAAATCCCTGCAAGGTCTGGCCCTGGCGCACCTGTTCGGTAAAGCGCTGGACGATAGCGTCCCAGACCTGGTTGTCCAGGCGCCGTGAGATACCCTCATCAACGATGATCTCGACATAGCGCTCGGCCTCACTGACGAAAATCAGCACCCCGGTACTGCCTGCGGTGTGGTGCAGGTTCTGTTCGAGAAACTGTCGCCGGGCCAGGTTCGAGGCGCGCCAATGGCGCACCGATCGGGGGATCAATCGGGTAGTCAGACTGGGCAGGCGGAACAACAGGCACAGGGCAATGAACGTCAGCCATTGGGCGATCAACAAGCCGTCGACGCTAAACCAGCCGCCCAGGTAATACACCGCACCAGGTACCACTAACGCCAGCAGGCTGGCCCAAAGCAAGGGGATATAGGCGTAGTCGTCGGCGCGGGTGGCCAGGACGGTCACCAGTTCGGCATCGGTGCGCCGTTCAACCTGGGCAATCGCCTCGGCCACTTGGCGCTGTTCAAATTCACTGAGCAATGTCATGCAGGGGATATCTCGTTGATTATTGTTCTACCAGCCACCGGAGGAACCACCGCCGCCGAAGCCGCCGCCACCGCCACTGAACCCACCGCCGCCTCCGCGACCGCCACCAAAACCGCCAAAGCCACCGCCGAAACCGCCGCCCATGCCACCACGGCCGCCGCGCCCCGCGCCGCCCAAACCCATGGACTGCGCAGCGAAGACGATGATGATCAGCAGCACAAACAGACCAACGGCCCAGGCCGGCGCACCGTCTTCATCCCCTCCACCCTGAGCCCGCGACGGTTCGGCCAAGGGATTGCCACCCAGTACCTGAAGAATCGCCGCAGTGCCTTGAACGATGCCCAGCTTGAACTCGCCACGCCGAAACGCCGGGGTGATGATGCCGTTGATGATCACCGAAGCCTGGGCATCGGTCAGGCGCTCCTCCAGGCCATAGCCGACCTCGATGCGCAGCTTGCGCAGCTGTGGTGCGACGATCAACAGCGCACCGTTGTCTTTGCCCTTCTGGCCAATCCCCCAGTGGCGGCCGAGTTGATAACCGAAATCCTCGATCGGCAACCCTTGCAGATCATTTACCGTGACCACCACGACCTGCTCGCCAGTGGCCTGCTCATGGCCTGCGAGCATGCGTTCAAGCTGCTCGCGACTGCTGGCGTCGAGCAGGCCGGCATTGTCCACCACCCGCCCGGTCAAGGTCGGAAAGCTCGGCTCGGCGCGCAGCGGGGTGACGATCAACAGCGCCAGCAGCAACGTCCAGTGCAACAGACGCATCAGAATTTCACTTCAGGGGCTTTGTCGGCATCGCTGGCAGTGGCCTCGAAATTTTCCCGCAGCGGCAGGTTGCTGTACATCACCGTGTGCCACAGGCGGCCAGGGAAGGTGCGGATTTCAGTGTTGTAGCGCTGCACGGCGGCGATGAAGTCCTTGCGCGCCACGGCAATGCGGTTTTCCGTACCTTCAAGCTGCGATTGCAAGGCCAGGAAGTTCTGGTTCGACTTCAAGTCTGGATAACGCTCGGAGACCACCATCAGGCGGCTGAGCGCACCGGTCAGTTGCGACTGTGCCTGCTGGAATTGCTGCAGTTTCTGCGGATCGTCCAAGGTGCTGGCATCGACCTGAATAGAAGTGGCTTTGGCCCGCGCCTCAATGACCGCAGTCAGGGTTTCCTGCTCCTGCTTGGCATAGCCTTTGACCGTTTCCACCAGGTTGGGGATCAGGTCAGCGCGGCGCTGATACTGGTTCTGCACCTGGGCCCAGGCCGCCTTGACCTGCTCATCGTAGTTGGGAATGTTGTTGATTCCGCACCCGGCCAGCAAGCTGGTGAGCATCAGCAACAGCCACACCTTTGCGCCCTTGAACTGGATTACCTGCATAGTTGCTCTACTCCTTGATCAGCGTGAACCCTGGTACTTGAGGCATAATCCGTCACCGCCACTGGATCGTGATGGCCCAATCGGCTAAAAGATGCCCAGCAAACTACAACAATAGCCGTTTCCCCCATTTCGGCCGAGCAGTATCACCGTGAATACTGCCCTGAGCCTTGAGAACAGAATTTAATGAACAAGCTGTGTTTGCTAGGCCTCCTCGTTAGCCTGGCCAGTCAGTCGGCTTTTGCCGATACCTCTGCCGCTCCGTTGCAGAACAAACAGGCGTTCATCGCCGATCTCATGGGCCAGATGACCCTGGACGAGAAGATCGGTCAATTGCGCCTGATCAGCATCGGCCCGGAAATGCCCCGCGAAATGATCCGCAAGGAAATCGCCGCTGGACGCATTGGCGGTACCTTCAACTCGATCACCCGTGCCGAGAATCGTCCGATGCAGGACGCCGCCGGCCGCAGCCGCCTGAAGATCCCGATGTTCTTCGCCTATGACGTGATCCACGGCCACCGGACAATTTTCCCGATCAGCCTGGCCCTGGCCTCGAGCTGGGACATGGACGCAATCGCCAAGGTCGGCCGGGTCTCGGCACAGGAAGCCGCCTCCGACGGTATCGACATGACCTTTGCGCCAATGGTCGATATTGCCCGCGATCCGCGCTGGGGCCGCACCAGCGAAGGCTTTGGTGAAGACACCTACCTGGTCTCGCGCATCTCCAAGGTCATGGTCGAGTCCTTCCAGGGCAAAAGCCCGGCAGAGCCGACCAGCCTGATGGCCAGCGTCAAGCACTTCGCCCTGTACGGCGCGGTTGAAGGCGGACGTGACTACAACACGGTCGACATGAGCCCGACCAAGATGTTCAACGACTACCTGCCGCCCTACCGCGCCGCCATCGATGCTGGCGCCGGTGGCGTGATGGTCGCGTTGAACTCGATCAACGGTGTACCGGCCACTTCCAACACCTGGCTGATGCACGACCTGCTGCGCAAGGATTGGGGCTTCAAGGGCGTAACCGTCAGCGACCACGGGGCAATCACCGAGCTGGTGCGTCACGGCGTCGCCCGTGATGGCCGTGAGGCGGCGAAGCTGGCCATCAAGGCCGGCATCGACCTGAGCATGAACGACTCGCTGTACGGTGAACAACTGGCCAGCCTGCTCAAGGCCGGCGAAATCAACCAGGCCGACATCGACAATGCCGTGCGCGAAGTACTCGGTGCCAAGTACGACATGGGCCTGTTCGCCGACCCGTACCGTCGCATCGGCAACGCCAGCGACGATCCGGCCGACACCTACGCCGAAAGCCGCCTGCACCGCGCTGAAGCCCGCGACGTGGCGCGCCGTAGTCTGGTGCTGCTGGAAAACCGCGAACAGACCCTGCCGCTGAAAAAGTCCGGCACTATCGCCCTGGTCGGTCCGCTGGCCGACGCACCAATCGACATGATGGGCAGTTGGGCCGCCGCTGGCCGCCCGCAACAGTCGGTGACCGTGCGTGAAGGCATGCGCCAGGTGCTCGGTGACCAGGCCAAGGTGATCTACGCCAAAGGCTCCAACGTCACCCACGACAAGGCGATCCTCGACTACCTGAACTTCCTCAACTTCGATGCTCCGGAAATCGTCGATGACCCACGTCCGGCGGCCGTCCTGATCGACGAAGCGGTCAAAGCGGCCAAGCAATCCGATGTAGTAGTGGCCGTGGTCGGTGAGTCGCGGGGCATGTCCCACGAATCATCAAGCCGCACCACCCTGGAAATCCCTGCCGCTCAGCGTGAGCTGATCAAAGCGCTGAAAGCCACCGGCAAGCCGCTGGTGCTGGTGCTGATGAACGGCCGACCGCTGTCGCTAACTTGGGAGCGCGAGCAGGCTGACGCCATTCTCGAAACCTGGTTCAGCGGTACCGAAGGCGGTAATGCCATTGCCGACGTGCTATTCGGCGACTACAACCCGTCGGGCAAGCTGGCCATCACCTTCCCACGCTCGGTGGGGCAGATCCCGATGTACTACAACCACCTGAGCATTGGCCGCCCGTTCACCCCGGGCAAGCCTGGCAACTACACTTCGCAGTACTTCGAGGAGCCCAATGGTCCGCTCTACCCGTTCGGCTATGGCTTGAGTTACAGCGACTTCAGCCTGTCGCCGCTGACCTTGTCTAGCAAGACCCTGAAAAAGGGCCAGACCCTCGAAGCCAGTGTGCAGGTCAAGAACACTGGCAAGCGTGACGGCGAAACCGTGGTACAGCTGTATATCCAGGATATCGCCGCGTCGATGAGCCGCCCTGTGAAGGAGCTGAAGAACTTCCAGAAGGTCATGCTCAAGGCCGGTGAAGAACGCACCCTGCGCTTCCAGATCAGTGAAGACGACCTGAAGTTCTACAATACCCAGCTGCAATGGGCCGCCGAGCCGGGTGAGTTCAATGTCCAGGTCGGCCTGGACTCCCAGACCGTTCAGCAACAGCGCTTCGAACTGCAGTAAACCGTTGCCATGCTCCAAGGGAAGGTCAGGAGGCCTTCCCCTTCTGCCGGGATCCGCGCTATGCCTTATTCCTTTCGTGCCCTGCGCCTGGGGCTGATCATTTTCTTCATCCTGGCCGGCACCTTGTTCAGCGCAGGTTGGGCCATGCACCAGGCCAAGCGCCAGGCGCTGGTCGAGGACGCTGGCCGGGCCAACCAGCAATTGGGCCTGTACGCCAACTCGTTGCACACCCTGATTGAACGCTATCGCGCCTTGCCCGCGGTATTGGCCCTGGACCCGGAATTGATCAGTGCCCTCAGCGGCCCGGTCAACAGCCAGGTGCAGGACGCCCTGAACCGCAAGCTCGAACGCATCAATGGCGCCGCCAACTCTTCGACCCTGGAACTGCTGGACCATACCGGCCTCGCCGTGGCGGCCAGCAATTGGCGCCTGCCCAGCACCTATGTTGGTTCCAACTATGGTTTCCGGCCGTATTTCAAACAGACCCGCAGCCAGGGCAGCGGCCGCTTCTACGCCGTTGGGGTGACCAGCGGTGTACCCGGTTACTTCCTCGCCAGCGCTGTGCAGGATGGCAACAAGCGTTTTCTCGGCGCCATGGTGGTCAAGCTGGAGTTCCCGGAGCTTGAGCGCGAATGGCGCCAGGGCAGCGATATCCTCCTGGTCAGCGACGCCCGTGGAATCATCTTCATCGCCAACCAGGACGGTTGGCGCTACCGCGAACTCAAACCCCTGAGCAGCGCCGACCGGGCCGAACTGGCGGCCACTCGCCAATACGACAAGCAACCGTTGGTGCCCCTGCAGCATCAAGTGCTCAGCCGTTTCGACGACAACAGTCACCTGATGCGCGTGCAGAGGCCTGAAGGCAACACCGACTACCTGTGGGAAAGTTTGCCGCTGCAAGCCGAGGGCTGGACCCTGCACCTGTTGCGCAAGCCGCAAGTCAGTGACGACGGGCGCAATGCTGCCCTCGCTGCGGCCGCCGTCTGGTTGAGCCTGGTCTTCGCCCTGCTGTTCATCAGCCAGCGCCTGCGGCTGGCGCGGCTGCGCCATCGCAGCGGTGAAGAGCTCAAGCGCCTGGTCGAGGAACGTACTCGAGCGTTACGCACCGCCCAGGAAGGCTTGGTGCAATCGGCCAAGCTCGCGGCGCTGGGGCAAATGTCGGCTGCCTTGGCCCATGAAATCAACCAGCCGCTGACGACTCAGCGCATGCAACTGGCGACCTTACGCCTGCTGCTCGACAACCAACGTTACGATGAAGCACGCCTGGCCTTGGAGCCGCTGGAACAGATGCTCAAGCGCATGGCGGCGCTCACCGGTCACTTGAAGACCTTCGCCCGCAACAGCCCCAGCGGTTTGCGCGAACGTCTAGACCTGGCCACCGTGGTCGACCAGGCGTTACAGTTGCTGGAGACGCGGATTCGCGCCGAACAGGTCGAGGTCTCGCTGTATCTGGCCCGCCCGGCCTGGGTGCGTGGCGATGCAATCCGCCTGGAGCAGGTGTTGATCAACCTGTTGCGCAATGCTCTCGACGCGATGGCCGGGAAAAGCTACAAGCGCCTGGAAATCCGCATCGAAGCTGAGGCCGAACAATGGCGCCTGAGTGTGCTAGACAGCGGTGGCGGCATCGCCGCCGAACACCTGGCCAATGTCTTTGACCCGTTCTTCACCACCAAACCTGTGGGTGAAGGCCTGGGCCTGGGCCTGGCGATTTCCTATGGCATCATTCATGAAGCCGGCGGGCGCCTTACGGTCGACAATCAACCGGGCGGCGCACGTTTCAGCCTGACCCTGCCCTGTGATCTGGAGCCCTGATGTTCAATTCGGTAATGGTCATCGACGATGAAGCCAGCATCCGCACGGCGGTCGAGCAGTGGCTGAGCCTGTCCGGTTTCACTGTGCAACTGTTCAGCCGCGCCGAAGACTGCCTAAACCAGCTGCCTATGCACTTCCCCGGGGTGATCCTCAGTGATGTGCGCATGCCCGGCATGGACGGCCTGCAACTACTTGAGCAACTCCAGTTACGCGATGCCGACTTGCCGGTGATTCTGCTGACCGGCCACGGCGATGTACCGATGGCCGTCGAGGCCATGCGCAACGGTGCCTATGATTTCCTCGAAAAGCCGTTCAGCCCGGAAAGCCTGCTAGGCAGCCTGCGCCGCGCCCTGGAAAAGCGCCAATTGGTGCTGGAAAACCGCCGTCTGCACGAGCAAGCCGACCTCAAGGCGCGCCTGGAACTGAGCCTGTTGGGCATGTCGCAAGGTATGCAGCAACTGCGCCGGCAGGTGCTGGACCTGGCCAACCTGCCGGTCAATGTATTGATTCGGGGGGAAACCGGCAGCGGCAAGGAACAGGTCGCGCGCTGCCTGCACGACTTCGGTCCACGGGCTGGCAAACCCTTCGTCGCACTCAACTGCGCCGCCATCCCGGAACAGCTGTTTGAGGCTGAACTGTTCGGCCACGAAAGCGGTGCCTTTACCGGCGCCCAAGGCAAGCGCATCGGCAAGTTGGAATACGCCAATGGCGGCACGGTGTTCCTCGACGAAATCGAGAGTATGCCGCTGGCCCAGCAAGCCAAACTGCTGCGCGTACTGCAAGAACAGAAACTGGAGCGCCTTGGCGCTAACCAGAGCATTGCCGTCGACTTGCGCATCATCGCCGCCACCAAGCCCGACCTGCTCGAAGAAGCCCGTGCCGGACGCTTTCGTGAAGACCTGGCCTACCGCCTTAACGTTGCCGAATTGCGTTTGGCGCCGTTGCGCGAGCGGCGTGAAGACATCCCCTTGCTGTTCAACCACTTTTCCCGCCTGGCCGCCGAACGTGTCAGTCGGGGCGCGCCACTGCTCAGCGGTGCGCACCTTGGCCGCTTGCTCAGTCACGACTGGCCCGGCAACGTCCGCGAACTGGCCAATGCCGCAGAACGTCACGCGCTCGGGTTGGGAGAACCGGCGATTGCCGAGATCGAGGCCGGACAATCGTTAGCGGCCCAGCAGGAAGCGTTCGAAGCGCACTGCCTGCGCGCCGCCTTGACGCGACATAAAGGCGAAATCAAGGCCGTGATGGAAGAGCTGCAACTGCCGCGCCGTACCCTCAACGAGAAGATGCAGCGCCATGGTCTGTTGCGCGAAGACTTTCTCGGCTCAGAGCACCGGCAATAAGCGAAATATTGCCGATCACCCCAAAACTAATAAGCGGATTTCCGCCTATTGGTTTGCGCAAACCCTTCTAAACCGGGCCTTCAGCACCTGGCACAGCTCCTGCTATAGCTCTGGCAGGCTGCGTTTCGGCGCGCTCCACAAAAACAACTATGAAGGTCCCTTCGATGGATAACTCCACCACCCTGCCAGCCGGGGCGGCCGTTGCGCCCGCCGCGGAAAAAACCACCCGAAGCCGACTCAAGTCGATTTTCAGCGGTTCGATCGGCAACATGGTCGAATGGTACGACTGGTACGTTTACGCCGCGTTTTCCCTGTATTTCGCCAAAGCCTTTTTCCCTGCCGGCGACACCACCGCACAACTGCTGAACACCGCTGCGATCTTCGCCGTGGGCTTCCTGATGCGCCCGATCGGTGGCTGGCTGATGGGTATCTATGCCGACCGCAAAGGCCGCAAGGCGGCATTGATGGCCTCGGTACTGCTGATGTGCGCAGGCTCGCTGGTCATTGCCCTGACCCCGGGTTATGAAACCATTGGCGTTGCCGCGCCAATCCTGTTGGTGGTTGCCCGCTTGATGCAGGGCCTGTCGGTGGGCGGTGAATACGGCACCTCGGCCACCTACCTCAGCGAGATGGCAACCAAAGAACGTCGTGGCTTCTTCTCCAGCTTCCAGTACGTGACCCTGATTTCCGGCCAGCTCATCGCGCTGGCGGTATTGATCGTCCTGCAACAGACCCTGACCACCGAGCAGCTGTATGCCTGGGGCTGGCGTGTACCGTTTGTGATCGGCGCGCTGTGTGCGGTCGTGGCCCTGTATCTGCGTCGCGGCATGGAAGAAACCGCCTCCTTCACCAAGAAGGAAAAGTCCAAAGAAAGCCTGATGCGCACCTTGATGCGCCATCCCAAGGAACTGGCAACGGTGGTTGGCCTGACCATGGGCGGCACCCTGGCCTTCTACACCTACACCACCTACATGCAGAAGTACCTGGTCAACACGGTGGGCATGAGCATCAGCGATTCGACCACCATCTCGGCGGCGACCCTGTTCCTGTTCATGTGCCTGCAGCCAGTCATTGGTAGCCTCTCCGACAAGATCGGTCGGCGTCCGATCCTGATCGCTTTCGGCGTTCTGGGCACCGTGTGCACCGTGCCGATCCTGACCACCCTGCACACCATCGAGACCTGGTGGGGCGCATTCTTCCTGATCATGGCAGCGCTGATCATCGTCAGCGGCTACACCTCTATCAATGCCGTGGTTAAAGCTGAACTGTTCCCAACCGAAATCCGCGCTCTGGGCGTCGGCCTGCCTTACGCACTGACCGTATCGATCTTCGGCGGTACCGCCGAGTACGTGGCACTGTGGTTCAAGAGCATCGGCATGGAAACCGGTTACTACTGGTACGTGACCGCCTGTATTGCCTGTTCGTTGCTGGTGTATGTGTTCATGAAAGACACCCGCAAGCATTCTCGGATTACTACCGACTAATCGCATGGTTCGAGGCTACAGAAAGGGGGGGCGTCCAGCAGTGGACGCCCCTTTTTTTCGTTTAACGACCCATTAATCCGACGCGCTCATTCTTCAATCGCCAGGCAGCTAAGTAGCCTAGCCGCAGCGGCTTGTATCTCGACTACCCAGCCATATTTATATATATCGAATATATCGAATATATCGATTTTTATACGCTATTTTTTGTGCTTTTTAATCAATTTAATTGGCGTAGCATTGAGCCCATAGCAACAAACAACCCCTCACCACCCCGGAGTAACGACCATGAAAAGCAAATTGATCTTGACCTTGGCCTTCTCGGTACTGGCTGCCAACGCTTTCGCCGAAGACGGCTTCGATCGTACCAACGCCCACAACTTCACTGCCGTAGAGCCCCAGTCGGCTACTGTTGCAGAAGATGGTTTCGATCGCACTGGTGCCGCCAAATTCGCCGAAGACGGTTTCGATCGCACCCAGGCCCACCGCATCAGCTAAACCCTGCTACGACGCAATCAGCCCGGCTTCGGCCGGGCTTAATCGTTTTCAGCCAGACAAAGCCTTGGCACACTAGGCGCCTACTCACAGGGAAGGCCCTTGGGCCAATGCAGATGTACTACTACGAACCCGCAAAAGGCCACGGCCTGCCCCACGACCCGTTCAACGCCATCGTCGGCCCACGCCCGATTGGCTGGATTTCCTCTCAGGATGAGCAAGGCCGCCTGAACCTGGCGCCTTACAGCTTTTTCAACGCCTTCAACTACATTCCGCCGATCATCGGTTTCTCCAGCGTCGGGCGCAAAGACAGCCTGAACAACATCGAGAAAACCGGCGAGTTCGCCTGGAACCTGGCTACCCGGCCACTGGCCGAGGCCATGAACCAGAGCTGCGCCGCGGTTCCGGCTGACGTCGATGAGTTCACCCTGAGCGGCCTGACCCCGGCGGCCTCGAGCGTCATCGCCGTGCCACGGGTGCAGGAAAGCCCGGTGTCGTTCGAATGCAAAGTGACCCAGATCATCCAGCTGCAACGTGCAGACCAGGTACTAGTGCCGAGCTGGCTGATCCTGGGTGAAGTGGTGGCGGTGCACATCGCCGAGCATCTGCTCAAGGATGGCATCTACGACACCGCTGGCGGGCAACCGATCCTGCGTGGCGGTGGCCCAGCGGACTACTTCGAGCTGGGCAACCTGTTCAAGATGGCTCGCCCGCAAGTCAACGGCTGACTACCAGATCAGCTCGGCGTCGTCGCTGACGTCCTGCAGGCGCTCAAGTTCGTTACAGGCGGCCTCGTCGGCCGCCATGGCAGTGGTGAACGTCTGCCCGTCGAGGACTTTGTGAAAACGTGGTGCACCGCTGGCGCCCAGGCCTTTCACGGCGATTGCCGCACAGTAGCCTTCGTCGCCGCGTACCGCTGCCGATACGGCTTCAAACTGGGAAAATTCTTTACGTGCCATGTGTCTCAAATCCACATCGATTGCCGGAAAACGCCATTCTAACCCGCAGACGGCTCAGCAAAGGTATGCAGGTCAAGGCTGGCGACCACCTGGGCTTGTACCAGTTCGCCGAACAGGTCCAGCGTGGGCGAGGCGAAATAGCCGCTCATTGCCTGTTGATCACTCCAGAAACCGCTGAGCAGCCAAAGATCGGCATCCGCCTGGGACTGTTGCAGGTTGAAGTGCAGACAACCCGGTGCCTGTCGCGAAGGCTCGAGCAATTGACGCAAGCGCGCGCCCAGTTCCACTGAGCGACCGCTGCTGGCCCGGATAAAAGCAAGGTGGGTAAGCGCGTGTGGCAAGGTCATGAGCGTTTCTCCTAGAGCAGCCTGTTGTTATTGCCAGGTTGCACAGGTTAGGCGACGCCTCGCGCGGCCCGTTAGGCCATTCCTGTCGCCCGCTTGGCTGATCCTGCGCGTTGCAGGAGC